>CAMGSK010000051.1 GCA_946061795.1 uncultured Elusimicrobium sp. | reverse complement strand
GTCATAAAAAATCTTATTATTCATTATATGTACTATATCAAATTTGAGGACGCCAGAAGGCAAAGAAAAACCCCTTCTTCCGGAAGGGGTTTAAATGGTGTCACCGGGTGGGCTCGAACCACCGACCTAGCGCTTATGAAACGCTCGCTCTAACCAGCTGAGCTACGGTGACGTAAATTCAACATAGATATTATAACAAAACCGGACGGCGCGATGCAACTCTTCCGCCGAAAAGTCAGTCTATCATCGTATAATCGTTGAGTTTGTCCGGCACTTGTCCGCTGCGGGCCGCCTCAAAATCTTTTTCCGCCAAATCCCGCTTTCCCATTTTGACGTACGCCGCGCCGCGCGCATTATACACGTCCGCCGCGGGGCGCAGGGTCAATACGGAGGTGTAATCGCTTACGGCCCGGTCATATTGCTCCAGCATAAAATACACGCCGCCGCGCGCAAAGAAAGTTTCCGGCTTTCCCGGGTCCAACGCCAGCGCGATGTTAAGCACCTCCAAAGCCTGCTCAAAATTTCCCTGCGCGGCCAAAACGGAGCCCAACGCGGTGTAGCCTTCCGGCTGATAGGGATTAATTTTCAGCATTTGCAAAAAATCTTCCTGCGCCGCCGCATAATCTCCCGTAAAAAAATATGCCGCGCCGCGCGAAGCGTACAATGCCGCGTTGGTGGCGTTGAGCTTAAGCGCTTTGTTGTAAGCGTTTAACGCTTTTTGCGGTTTTCCGTCTTTAAAATATCCGTCTCCGCGCGCCATCCACTCCGCAGACGTGGGCAAACTTTGGCACGCGCACAAAAGCAAAACAGGAATGCAGCTTAAAAATTTTTTCATATTTCTCCTCTCTTTGGCAGCAGAAGTCCCAAAAATTATAGCACAAAAGGCCCAGTTTCTTCTAGGCACAAAACACCGGCGGCTTTGGGCCTTAAGGCCCTTTTGCCCGGGCGTGCCAACTGCTATAGTATGTGTATAAGAAACGTTTTCTCTTTCATCCTAAACCGCTGTAGTCCCAAACCCTGCTACGGCGGTTCCCCTCTAAAGCCTCCCCCGAACGGGGAGGCTTTTTTATCGCCCGCTCCCCGGGCCTTATATGATAAAATGAGTAAAACGGAGGGAATCATGAACCAGACCATCACTTTGTTTATTATCGCCAAAAACGAAGAGGCCAAAATCGCCAAATGCATTCAAAGCGCGCGGGAATTGGTCAACGAAATCATCGTGGTGGATTCCCTCTCCGAAGACCGAACGGTTCAAACGGTCAAAAATTTGGGAGCGGAAGTATATGAGCGCGAATTTGACGGATTCGCAAACCAAAAAAATTTCGCCCTGTCCAAAGTTCATTCCGCTTGGGCTTTAAATCTGGATGCGGACGAAACCCTCTCCCCCGAACTGGCCCGGGAAATCCGTCAAACCGTTCAAAGCACTTCCTGCGCCGGATTTTACCTTCCGTTTTCCAATTATTTTTTGGGCAAACGCATGAAACACGGCGGATTAAACGACGAATACCACTTGCGCTTGGTGCGGACGGACAAAGCCCGCTACGAAGGCGGACTGGTGCACGAAGGACTGAAAGTGGACGGTCCCGTCGAACGGATGAAACATCCCGTCTGCCATTATTCTTACGACAGCATAGACGCTTACTTCCGCAAATTCAACAAATACACCACCCTGGCCGCGCAGCAAATGCACAAAAACGGCCGCAAATTCTGTCTGCTGTTTGTGCTGTGCACCATTCCGTTTGAATTTTTAAAACGCTATGTGCTCAAGTTGGGCATACTGGACGGAATGAGAGGATTTTTGTGGGCCTCTTTTTCCTCATTTTATGTTTTTGTCAAATATATGAAGCTGTGGGCGTTGCAGCAGGAGGATAATAAATGAACGCGCTGATTTGGACGTTTGCCGCCCTTGCGGCGGTATTGGCGGCGGCCGGCTGCCGCTGGCAGTTTTGGCGTCCCGTTAAAAAAGGCTTTCTTTCGCTGATGTATCACCACATCGGGGTGACGGATAAAAAAGACGGACAATTCCCTTTTACCATTCCTCCGCAACAATTTGAAATGCAGCTGGAAATGTTAAAAAAACACGGCTTTACGTTTATCGGCCTGCGGGAACTGAAAGCCGCCGCAGAACAGCAAAAGCCCCTGCCGCAGCGCCCCGTTTTGTTAACGTTTGACGACGGCTATGCGGATCATTTTGACGCATTGTTCCCTCTTCTGAAAAAACACGGCGCCAAGGCGTTGATTTTTTTGATTACGGACAGCGTGGGCAAGCCGGGATATTTGACGTGGGAACAAATCCGGCAAATGAAGCAGAGCGACCTGGTGGATTTCGGCTCCCACACCCACACCCACGCGCGCCTGCGCAAACTGAGCAATGAGGACGCACTAAAAGAACTGACCCTCAGCAAACGCCTGATTGAAGAGAACCTGCAGACGCCCTGCGAAGCCTTTTGCTATCCATTTGGTTCCGGCGGGTTTGACAAACGGATACGTCCGTTGGTGTTTCAAGCGGGCTATTTGTTTGACTTCAGCACCAAACCCGGCGTTAATCCCTGGCCCTGGAACTCGGCTAAAACGTTGTTGCGCGCTTTTCCGCGCGGCGGCGAAACGCCGACGGATTTTTATATTCAAATCACCCGGGGAAAGAGCAAATTCTAATGACGCAGTATCTTCTTTCGGCCGCGGCGGCTTTGGCCGTCATAAGTGCGGCGCTGTGGCTGGGACGCAAACGCAGGCCCGACGTGCTGCCCGTGATTTACATAGATAAAACAGGCCGTCCCCCGGCCTTTGCCACGGACGCCTCCGCCTGGACGCCGGTTCAACGTTTGGACCGGTTATTTTCCCGCCTGTCCCGGAAAAAATACCACACGATACTCCCCGCCGATTTATTAAGCGGCAAACTTCCGCCCAGGCCGGTTTTGCTGCTTTTCCGCGGGGGATACCAGTCCTTTTTGGGAGACGTTCTTCCTCTGTTGGAAAAATACGGTTTAAAAGCGGCGGTCACCCTGCCAGTGGAATTCATCGGCCAATACAACGCCTGGGAACACGAGGGGCCTTGGCAAAACCTGCTGACAAAAAAACAAATCAGTGAATTAAAAGACGGAGGGCGAGTGGAATTTGTAGCGGACACGCCGGACGGAAACCCGCTGCCGCAGGACGAAGAACAAATCCGCTGGGCGTTGACGGAAAGCAAAGAACGCTTAAAACGTTTATACGGTCTGGACGCACGCGCCGTTTATCTGCCGGGGAGAAACCCGACGCAAACGCTTCACGCGGCCGGACAAGAATACGCCGTCGTTTTCAACGGAGAAAAAGGAAACAATCTCCAACCGCTGGAAGGCCGCACTCTGAAAGTTCTGCCCTTGGCACGGTTTTGGATTTTGACCGGTTTGTTTTGGCGTATGGTCAGAAGATAACACAACTTCCCGGCTCAAAACTTTCTGCAATTCTTGTGTCGTTTCAGAGCACTTGCTTCAGCTCCGGCTCCGCGGAGGTTTTATCCACCACGACCAAGGCGTGCGTGTTGGTTTTCTTATTCAGGCCGAACACATTTACCGCATACAAAACGCGCAGCACTCCTTCTTCTTCTTTTACGGAGCGGATTTCAAACGCATTATCCGGGAAGTTGCTGTCCGACTCCAACACCACCGCCATTTGTTTGTCAAAATTTATCTCCGGATAGGAGCCGCGGGCGCGGGTTTTAAACGCTTTATAATCGTCCGCATTTTTAATCAACAGATATTTAACGGGAGCGGCAATCATGCTGATATGGCTTTTCTCTCCTTCCGGCAAAGCGGTCAAATCCTGTCCGGGAACGGAAGCCACTTCCGTACCTTTCAGATTCAGCTGCACCGCGCCGTTTTTATTCAGCGGGTTTTCTTCCTCTTCCTCCGCCGGCCTGGAAATAACGGCGGCAATGTCGGACATCGGCGTTAGTACGATTTGGGACGGCAGCTCTCTTCCGTCCAGAAGCGCGGGAGCGGGCTCTTCTTCTTCCGGCAAAGAAAGGTCCGCCTTCAGCGCGCCGTCGGCTACGGCCTGCGCCGCGGCCAAGTCCTGAGGAGAAACCCTGTCAAAAATTCCCACGCTTTCTCCGTCTTCCACGTACCAGGAGGAAACCTCGTCAGATCCGGCGCTCCAGCGCGGCCACGAGTGGAAAAACCATCCTCCCGCCGCAAAAGCGGCCAGCAGAGCCAGCGTCATCGCTGCGCCTTTGAGCCATTTATTTGCCATAGCCTTCCTTTTCATCGTAAGAGGCGGTAATGACGGAGCGCAGGCCTCCGCGCGGCGTAAATACGCCCGTCACGACAGCGTGTTTGGGTTTGCAGGCTTTGACCACGTCGTCCAATATTTTATTGGCGATGTTTTCCATGAAAATGCCCATATCGCGGTATTCCAACAAATAATATTTCAAACTTTTCAGTTCCAAGCACAATTCGTTGGGAATATATTCAATCGTAATCGTTCCGAAATCCGGCAGTCCCGTTTTGGGGCAAACGGAGGTAAACTCCGGCAGATCAATTTTGATATTGTAATCGCGCTTATACTGGTTGGGCCAGCACTGGATCTGCGGAAGGACCGCGTCGGCGTTTTTGCGCGCGTGGTCGGAAGTATAACCGAAATCAATGTCTTGTGTCGTCATTTTACGTTCATTAACCTCGCTGAATTTATAAAAACGGCCAAAATACCCGCCGCCAAGCCCGCACACGTCAGATACCATTTCTCCGCGCTCTGGGCCGGTGCAAATAACAGCCACCCGACAAACGCCGTATTGCACAACAGGCACAGCAGCACATTGCCGCGTACGCGGGCGGAAAGTTTTTTATTAATGGAAAACAGTTCAGTCACACTGCCCAAATCGGCGCGTTTGATAATCACGTCCACCCAGTTGTTATAGACGTTCCTTCCGGACGAAAACACCACGCCCGCGTCCGCGCGCAGCAGGGCGGTAATATCGTTAAATCCGTCTCCCACCATTACCGTGCGTTTGCCCAAGGCGGCGTAATTGCCCAGGATTTCGGCTTTGGTTTGCGGAAGCACGCCGAAATTCACCCGCTCAATGCCAGCCTCTTTGGCCATGGCCAGAGCCGAGTGTTCGTTGTCCCCTGAAATCAACACCACTTCTTTTCCCGTCTGCTGCAGCGTACGAACCATTTCCGCCGCGCCGGGACGAAGCTTGTCGTCCAGCAAAACGTATCCCAAATATTTCCCGTTTTTGGCCCCGCAAATCACCGCGCCGCTGCCCTGGGGTTTTTCCGGCACGGGCACGCCCTGCTCTTCCAGCCATTCCGGACGGCCGGCCAAAAGCGTATTTTTCCCCGCCACGGCTTTTACTCCCAAACCGGGCAGTACGTCAAAGCACAACAGTTTCAACGGCGTAATTTTGTTTTCCTGCGCGTAAATGTTAATCGCCCCGGCAAACGGCCCGTCCACCAGTTGTTCCGCCGAAGCCAGCGTTTTCAGCAATTCCTTGCGCGTTTTGGCGTCTTCCGCATGGACGGAAGCAATGCGCAGCTCGCCGTAAGTGAGCGTACCCGTTTTATCAAAAAACACCACATCGGCTTGGCTTAACGCGTCCAAAGCCGACAAAGACTGCAGTTTGATTTTGCGCCGCGCCGCGCCCAAACGCACAAACCAAGACGGAAAGGAAACGCAAAAGAAAAAAGACAGCGGACATCCCAAACCCAGCGTCAGCGCAAAAATTCCCAGCGTATGCAAAGGCCGGCGATACTCCCCCTGCCCAAAAAACCAGCCGTAGGCCGCCGCGGCCAAAAGCAAAGCCCAACACAACATCCACGGCGCAAACGCGTCCAGCGCGTCGCGGCGGACGCAGCGGCGGCGTTCACTGTTTTTAATGGATTCAATAATACCGTTAATGACAGACCGGTCCAGACTTTTTTCCACCTTGATCCAAACGTCGCTGCGTTTGTTCAGCGTGCCCGCATATACGTGACTGCCGACCGTTTTGGCCGCAGGAAGCATATTCCCGGTAATCAAGCTTTCATCAATGGAGCTGGCCCCTTTGGCCAATACGCCTTCACACGGGATGCGCTCTCCGGGTTTTACGCGGATCAAATCGCCTTCTTTTAACTCTTTGGCAAAAACCATCATTTCTTTGCGGCCTTGCAGCAAGCGGCCGGATTTGGGCAGAAAATCGTCCAGTTTCTTGACAAATACTTTCGTGCGTTCTTTGTTGCGGGCCATACGGCGGCAATCCCACAAATACAACGTCACCAAAGCGGAAACGGGCAAATAAAGCGGCGCCGCGGAACCGGCCAAAGGCGTCAGAAAAAAAGTTTTGGACAGACTGTATCCGAAAGCGGACAACACCGCAACGGCGGCCAGCAAAGATACACTGAAGCGGAAAGACATCAGGTCGCGCCAAGCGTTCTTAAACAAAATATCGGCGCAAAACAAAAGATTTAACAAAGACAAAACAAACAAACCCGAAGCGGTGTTGCCCATCCACATCCCATAAGAGAGAACAACGGCAAAACACACCGAAAGGAAGAAACGGTATGAATAAGATTTGACGGAAACGGACAAAGCCGCGGACTGGCCGGCGGCTGAACCGCACGCGGGAGAACTCATGCCTTATCTCTCACCTACGTGCAGGAAACGGCGGGCCACCACGTTTTTGCGTCCCCGTTCCGTACGCATCATCTGGATTTTGCGCTCATAGCGCGAGGCGTGCGCGCCGTCCAAACGGCGGGCGGCCAAATAATGCTGCGTCGCTTCCACGGGCGACTCCAAGGCCAGCATATCGCCCAGCAAATCGTACGTGGCAAAATAATCCGGAGCCAGCAGTTTGGCCCGTTCCGCATACGCAATGCCTTGTTCGGTGTCCCCGCGGCTAAAAAGCAGTTCGGCCGCGTAATAATACGGCATGGCGTAATCGGGACGCAGCGCAATGGCGTGTTGGAAATCATCCATTGCATCCTGGAAGTACCCCATTTTAATAAACGCGCGGCCGCGCTCCAGATAAGCGCGCGCATTATCAGGCTCCAAAGAAATCAAATCCGTATAATCATTGACCGCGGTGGCGTAATATCCGGCGGCGTATTCGGCCAGACCTCTGTTCAGAAACAACCTGGGAGAACGAGGATTAAGCTTTTCTGCGCGGGAAAATTCAACCAACGCCTGCCCCATGCGGCCCTGTTGACTGTACGCCACGGCGCGGTTGAGCACCGCCATAAAGTAATTGGGGCGCAAGGCCAAAGCTTCGTTTAAATTCATCACGGCCTCGGTATAGCGGCCTTGGTCAATATATAAAGCGGCCAAATTGTTATAAACTTCCGGCAGGCGGTAATTCAGGTTCAGCGCGCGCATATAATCGCGCTCCGCGTACTGTCTGTTCTTTTTCGCTTCCGCGGCGTCTTTGGGTTTCAAACGTTCAAACAAAAGCCCTCTTCCGGCATAGGCGGCGTAATTGGCCGGGTTTTTTCTGATCACGGAGGAATAAACCTGAATGGCTTTGGCGTATTCTCCTTTCTGCGTCAAACGCTGCGCTTTGCCGATTTGAGCGGACTCGCTTCCTCCGCAAGCCGCCAGAACCAAAACGGACAGACAAACAAAACAAACCTTTTTCATTTTTCCTCCCTTTCCGGCGTCTTTGCGTGGAACAAAAACGCCAGAGCGAGCATACACCCGCCTACGGTAATGAATGAATCGGCCGCGTTGAATACGGGCCATACCCTTAAATCCACAAAATCTACGACAAATCCTAAGGTTATTCTATCATAAAGATTGCCCAGCGCACCGCCCAAAATAAGCACCAAGCCCCATTTTACCAGCGGTCCCATGGCGCACAACTCTTTCCAATTTTTCAGCAAATACCCTATAATCAGCAGCGACACCGCAATCAGCAGGAGATTCCCCCCTTGCATCATGCCAAAAGCCGCTCCCGTATTTTGCACATAACGCAAATGCAGAAAAGGGGCCAGCTCCACCGCCCCGTCCGCCAAGTACGCCAGCGTCAGGCATTTGCTCACGCGGTCCGCCGCCAACAATACCAGCAGGCAAATCCACACGGCTTTATTGGCGCGCGCCCAGTCCCGCGCGCGGGACCACGCCTTACGCAACGGGCTGCTCCTGCGGGACGGAAAGGCCTTCTTTCTTCAACACGGCGGCACAGCGGTCACACAAATCGGCGTGTTCGCGCCCTTCTTGGCCGACCTCGCTCTTCCACTGCCAGCAGCGGGCGCATTTTTGGCCTTCGGCATGCGTCACGTCAATTTCCAGCGGCAGAGAGCCCTCCGCCGTTTCTACGCAGGAAACGATAAAAATTTCCGGCCAAAGCGCGGCGTTTTCATCCAAAAAGGCTTTCGTTTGCGAGTCATTGGTTTTCAGCGTCACTTTCGCTTCCAGCGCCGAACCGATTATTCCTTTTTGGCGCGTTTCTTCCAACGCTTTAAGCACATCTTCGCGGATGCGGCGGATTTTGTTCCATTTTTCTTCCAAAGCCGTATCGGCGGGAAGAGAAGCGCGGGAAGGCATGTCGGAAAGGAAAATACTTTTGGCCATACCCTGTCCAGCGGGGATTTTCAGCAATTCCTGCCAGGCTTCCTCCGCGGTAAAGCACAGCACCGGGGCCAGAAGCTGCAACAAAGTCCGCACGATTTCCGCCAGTGCGGTCTGCGCGCTGCGCCGCGCCGGGGACGAAGCCCCCAGCGTATAAAGACGGTCTTTGGAAGCGTCCAGCATAAAAGAGGACAAATCCAAAATACAGAAATCGGTAATGGCGCGCATGGCGCGGCGGAAATTAAATTCCTCGTACCCGGCGCGGACCTCGGCAATCAGCTGGTCCAAGCGGCCCAGCATGTAGCGGTCCATTTCCGCCATTTCGGCGGCGGGCACAGCGTGCTTGGCCGGGTCAAAATCCGACAAATTCCCCAACGCGTAGCGAATGGTGTTGCGCAGTTTGCGGTAGGTGTCAATCGGACCTCCCAAAATTTCATCGGAGATGCGCACGTCGCCCTGATAGTCCGAAAACGCCACCCACAGACGCAGAATATCCGCGCCGTATTTATTGATGACGTCTTGGGGATCTACGCTGTTGCCCAGTGATTTATGCATGGGGCGGCCTTGCTGGTCCAGCACCATGCCGTGCGTCAAAATGGTCTTAAACGGCGCGGTTCCTTCCAACGTATAAGAAGGAATGTACGAACTTTGGAACCAGCCGCGGTGCTGGTCGGACCCTTCGGAATAGACGTCGGCCGGGAAGGTAATGCCGCGGTCTTTGAGCACCGCCGCCCAAGAGACCCCGCTGTCGAGCCACACGTCCAAAATGTCCGTTTCTTTGCGGAATTCATGACCGCCGCATTCGCAGGCGTAGCCCTGCGGCATGAGTTTTTCCACCGGGTCAGTAAACCAGAAATCAGACCCTTCGTTCATGGCGCGGGCTTTAATAAATTCAAACAAATCATGATTAATCTGCGGTTTGCCGCATTTTTTACAATACAAAATGGTGACGGGCGTACCCCAGAAACGCTGGCGGGAGAGACACCAGTCCGGCCGCAGGCCAATCATGGAGC
>CAMGSK010000050.1 GCA_946061795.1 uncultured Elusimicrobium sp. | reverse complement strand
TATTTTATTATAACTATTAAATCCCTTTTCAGGCAAAATCCCGTCGGCCATACGCGTGCCCAGACAAATATAGGCCTTAATTGCCGGAGGAAATAGGTCTTTTGGCCCATGTGCAGAACGGAGGATTGAGTCATAATGAGGGTAAGGCCGGTCCCGTTTAAAGGAGCCGTTTATGAAAAAATCAGCTTGTGTCTGCTTGCTTTGTCTTTTATTTCTTCCCGTTGCGGCGTTTTGCTGTGATATATCCGGCATGTTGAAAAGTTCTTCTCATGCGGATTGGAAGAAAACGGCGTGTTTGGACAAAATGGCCCAATATGTAAAAAACCACCGCTTGACCCGCCAGCAGCGCATTGTCATTGCCAATGCTTCCAATAAGTCCGTTGAACAGGCACAAAATCTTTTGCGTGCCGGTCGCAGCAGGGAAGCTCATTTATTGGCAGACAAATGGAGCAACATCCGGACCGGGACTCCGCGCACGTTGGTCCGAATGGATGAAAGAGGAAATATTCTTCCTCCGGCTTCCAAAAAGACAAATCAGCCCCAAACCAATCCCCGCCCGGATTTGGCGGCCGCGCTGGAAGAGGAACATGAACGCCAACTTCCGGACAATCAGCCGGTACTTCCCGAATTGTCTTATTCAGACGCGCAAACTCTGTTTTTTGGGGAGAAATCAAAACCGGAAGAAATGCGTATTCCTTTGGAAAAACTGGCCCGCGCCGCTCACTCCGATGCGGATTTGGGACCTTTTATCCGTATTCTGGCGGAACAAGGCTCCGCCGATCCCTCCAGCCCCAAATATATATCTTCTCAGTTCCTTCAGGCATCTTTTATGTATTATGCCGAAAGTCTGCCGGCTTCGTCCAAGACCAAATTGACCGCGTATATGCAGAAAAAACAGGAGTGGCGCGTACGGTATGCGGCCGCGCTGGCCGCGGCGGCGTATTCGGACAGAACGTTGGAAACGGACGGCTCTTACCGAATGAATGATCCGGCGGGTAAATTCTTTTTAAATGATGATGAACGCGCTGCGATACGCGGTTTGTTCGCCTATGCCTGGTCTCAGAATCCGCAGGCGCAAGCCGTCCTGAATTATCGTTTTGCCAGAGTGTATGACTGGGGGGAGGATATGTTGTTTTATGCGGAGGCGGACGGCCCGAAAAATCCGTCGGCCTTGCTGGCTTCCGCTCCGGCGGCAGTGGCGGTGTTTTCCGCTTCCGAGGTTTCCGCCGCAGCCGCAAGTCTGCCTGCCGTGATTGCCGTTGGCGGATTATGGATTCTCAGCAATGAGCTGGAAGACGCTTTTTCCGGTTCTTACCGCCGTACTTTTACCTATTCTTTAGACGGAGCTTTGCCGGATATCCCTGCGTTTGACACGCCGGAAGAAGATCCGCAGTCTTGTGGCAGCGTGGAGGAGTGCCGCAGTAAACCCCTGATTGAAACCGCGGCAGTAGTGCAGGGCCAAGTAGGGGCTTTGACGGATGCCGCCACCTCGGAAGAGACTGCGCAAACGTGTGTATATGACCCGGCAACCAAAGCCAAGCCGGAAAAATGGAAATTGAAGGAGCTCTCCACCCGTTTAAACGATCCGGACGGAATGAATGCGGCGCGTTTTTATGATTGTTTGGCGCGTGCGGGGTATTGCCCAAAATCCAAAGCGCCTCATTTTGGTTATTGTCGTCCGGAGAGACTGGATACGCATATGCGAAAGCATATGACTCCCGTATGCCAAGCGGAGTTTGACCAAATTGAAAAAGTAATGAAAGACATCCACCATTTTTATGACCCCAGCAATCGGCGCGTATTGAAAGTGCGCGCCGTATGGTGGGGAGGGCGGTGGAAAACGGAAGCGGAGCTGCCGCTGCGCATCAGCGGACCGATAGATTGGGTGCGCATGCTTGGTTCTGAGTTTGAACATCTGCCCCGGTGGGTCATCGGCGCAGACCGCGGACTTCGCTTCGGCAGTCATGAAAGGGATACATTAACGGAGTGGAATGGAACGCGTTATCATCACTTCCATTACATGGAACTGCTGCCGTACAAAGGCGCTCAAACTTTTGTGTGCAACCATATGCTTTTTGCCACATATGGGGAAATGCAAAAATATTTTGGTCCCTTTTAAATAAAACGCCCCCTCCGTGACGGAGGGAGCTGTTGAAATATCCGGTACGTCCGGGGCCCCTGTAAAAATATTTCATAAAAAGAGACGGCACGTTCGCCGTCTCTTTTTATTTACAGAATAATTTCTTCTATGCTCTCTTGTGTCTTATCCAACGGCAAAACTTGGTAAGGCGTATGCTCAAAGTCTATTTGAGTCAGGTCCACTTTTCGGATTTGGCTGTTGTTCATGGTGCGGTAATAGAAGGCCGGAGACGTCGTATCGCTCACGGCGGTCCATTGCGTGGCGCTGGGCATGGCGTCGGCCGGTTTCTGTCCCGGGGCCGTCTCCATGCCGATGGGCAGGTCAAAGTTGTTCAAAATATGAAACGCCTGTAATACGGCTGCTTTGGAATCCGCCGGAACGGGCGCGGTGTGATTATAGAAAAACGCCCGTACAAAGCGCGAAGGCGGTGTAAAATCTCCGGGCAGCCCTTTCATCCCTGCGCCGATGCCCAGCTGTTTCAATGTGGTGTTTCCGTATTGGACGGGAAGCACCGGTCCGGGCAGCATGTGCACGTAATTGTTTAAGTTGCTCAGGTGCCACGGAAATTGCGGAGAGTTGGTCAAAACGCCGACCGTATTTTCGTAAATATGCCGGACTCCGCCGTTTTCTATTTCCAGCACGACGCTGCGGCCCGTGGCGTCGGCAATGCGCCAGTGCCCGGTCGGTGCGGCGATTTCGCCTTGCTCCGGCGGGTAAATGGGCACGATGTCTATTTTTTTCAGTCCGCGTATGGCTTCGTCCACCGTGGCGAAGTTGGTCAACAGCCAGGAGACCAGCATGGCGTCTCCGACGGATTTTTTCGCTTTTTTGGCGTTGTACGGGGCCAAGCTGCCGTATCCGGAGAAATAGAAAATTCCCGCGGAAAGACCTTTTTCGTTAAGGCCTTCTCCCAAAAAATCGTCTTTTACAACACTGATTCCCACCGCCCCGTATTTGTTCGTCCAGGTCAGGCCGTTGCGCCCTCCCAGCGTAAGGGACGTGGTTTTTTGTCCTCTGGGCAGAACAATCAGACGGCTGTCCAGATTATAGCCGGCCCATTCAATGGTGCGCGCTTGAATGCGCGTGCCGTCTTGTGCGGCAAAAGAAATGCCGGTGCAGGCTTGCGCCGGAGTGACTTGGACCGCCAAAAGTAAGGAAGCGGCCAGGCAAGACATGGTTTTTTTGATCATAATTTTCCCCCTTGTGTTTATTATAATGGTGCAATAAAACACTAGGAAGAGGGATTTTTAGACTAGAAGAAATTATTTTTTCAGTTCTTTCAGCCGTTGGTTAAAACGGCGGATTTGCTCGGGCGTGATATGCTGGATTGCTTTCCACTGTTCTTCAAAACTGTCTTTTGGAGAGAAAAACGGCGTGACGATATCCGCCCCCGCCTCCAGCGCCATATGCATTTGCTCTCCGCGGCCGTATTGCCCGGGGGCGGCGCTTTTCATATTCAGCGCGTCCGTGATAATCAGCCCTTTAAAACCGAGTTCCCTGCGCAGAAAACGGTAGAAGGAGGGAGAGAAGGTAGAGATAACGCCGGGGTCAATGGCGGGATATATTGCGTGTCCCGCCAGCAGATAGTTCCATTTCCCGGCATGGCGCATGGCGAGCAGTTCGTTGTTTTTCAGTTCCTCCAACGAGCGGTTGACGTGTACCAGCTGATTGTGGGGATCCGCCACGGCGTAAGCGATGCCCGGAGCGTGTTTGAAGGCCGGTTCCGTTCCTGCGGCGTGTATCCCTTCGGCAAAAGCATCTGCCAGCAGAGAAACCGTTTGGGGATCGGCGGAAAAACAGCGTGACCCCAAAAATCCGTTGGTTTTACACAGTTCTGCCGCCGGGGCCAAATTAACGTCAAAACCTTGGCTTTTGGCGTCTTTGCCCGCCTCATATCCGGCTTGATAGGCGGCTTGGCGCGCTTTTTCTTCTCCTCCGGAGGCGACGAGTTGTTCAAAAGAGTTTGCCGCGGGGTACACCTTATCCGGATAAAGCCCCTTGAGGCGGTTGACGGAACCGCCTTCTTGGTCCACAAAAAAATATAAATCGTTTCGTTTTAAATCCCGCACCAAAGCGTTTTTGAGCAGAACGGGGTCCAAGCCTGCGCGAAAGCTGTATTCAAACAAAATCACTCCGTAGGGGCGGACTTTGCGCAGGAACGAAATTTCTTCGGCGGATAACGGCCAAGTCTGCAATGTAAGGATAACCGGTCTGCGAGGCGGCGGAAAGATCCGTTCCCAGAATAAATACAGGCTTCCGGAGGAAAGCAGAATAAAAAGCAGCAAGACCACCCGCAGCTTGGTTGATAAAGAGGGACGTTTCATAACGGTGATAATCAGAAAAAACGCTTATACAAAGTGTACTACAAGCGTCCGAAGAGGTCAAGAGGAGACTTTGTCAGGAAGGATTCTCTCCAGGAACGTTTGGATTATACGTATAATATAAGTATGCCTGACAACAAACAACTTCACTCTTTCATCCAAACGGCGGAATTGGGCAGCTTTTCCAAGGCGGCCCAAAAAGCGTTTGTGTCTCCCAGCGCGCTTATCCAGCAGATGAATTTGTTGGAAAACAAATTGAAAGTAAAATTGTTTGTCCGCAGTCCGCGGGGGCTGACGCTAACGCGTGCAGGAGAATCGTTTTATAAAGACGCCAAATACATGCTGGAATATTGGCGTCAAAGCGTTGAGCGTGCGCGCCAGGCGGCCAAAGCCGCGGGGCCGGAGCCGGTGCGTATCGGCCGTCTCTGATGACGCCCAGCCGTTTTTTGCTGGATTTGTGGCCGCATATTCAAAAAGAAAACCCGGATTTGAAAATCCAGCTCGTTTCGTTTGAAAACACGCCGGAAAACGCCCGCGGAATTTTAAGCCGTTTGGGTGAGAATATAGACGTGGTGGCGGGGTTGATTGATGAGGGATTCTCTTCGGCGTACGGATGTAAAATGTTAGAACTTTTTCAAGCTTCCGTATGCTGCGCGGTTTCGCGGCATCATCCGCTTGCGTCCAAGAAGGCGCTGCGCCTAAGCGACCTTAACGGACAAAAACTGCTTCTTTTAAAACGCAACGGTTTTAAACGTATTGACGCGCTGCGCGCCGATCTCGCCCGAAGGTGCCCGCAGTTGGAAATTGTGGATTTCCCATTTTATGATTTAAGCGTGTTTAACCGTTGCGAAACGCAAGGCTGTCTTTTAATGACGATAGAAAATTGGGATAACGTCCACCCGCTTTTGAAAACCGTTCCCGTGAACTGGGAATATACGCTTCCGTTCGGACTTATGTTTTCGCCCTCTCCGTCCCCGCAGGTGCAGGCTTTTTTGAACGCTGTCCAATCTGTCCGTCCCTCCAAACTGTTCTGACTCCTCCGTCGGTATTATAAGGTTTTCCTTTAAACCCTTATTTAAAATCAAACTTCTGTTTGGTTTTTTTCTTTATTAGTATATGCAAAAGGGGAACCAATGAAAAAATTCATGATATTTGTGGCATTTGCCGCGCTGCTGTCCGGATGTGCTGCGCATACGGTTATCAGCAAGCAGGGGAATTTTACGGTTGGGGGAACGGTGCTCACCCGTCCCGGAGCGTATGACAATTCCAAGTTTGTCGGCTGGGCGGAGCAGGAAGAAACCGGACAGTCTTATCGTGCGGATCATGCGTTTGTGGAATACCAAATTCCTGCGCACGCCAAACGACACGCACTTGTTTTTGTACACGGCTATGGTGGCTCCGGCTCTGTATGGCAGAGCACGCCCGACGGACGGGACGGCTTTGCCACCCTTATGCTAAAACACCGCTATCCCGTGTATGTAATGGACCTGCCGGGCCGCGGCCGTGCCGGCCGCACAACGGCGGAAAAGACGGTCAGACCCGTAGCGGACGAAATGTTTTGGTTTGATATCTGGCGTATGGGGATTTGGCCCAAATTTAACAAAGACGTACAGTTCCCGGAAGGAACAGAAGCGTTGGACCAATTTTTCCGTTTGATGACGCCGAATTTAGGTTCCGGCGCAGGCGATGCACAGACGGTGGCACAGACAGTCGATAAAACGGCGCCCTCCGTGCTGGTCACGCACAGTGCGGGCGGAGTGCTCGGGTGGCTGGCGGCTATTCAAAGCCCAAACGTGCGCGGGATAGCGGCCTATGAACCGGGCGCATTTGTATTCCCGGAAGATGATTTGCCCCCGGCTATTGACGGGCTCACGGGCGGTACTGCCCCGATTCCCGTTTCGCGCGAAGATTTTTTAAAACTTACCCGTATTCCCCTTGTCTTGTATTTTGGGGATTATATCCCGGAAGAAATTTCCCAAAACCTGGGCGATGAAAACTGGCGCGTACGCTTACAAATGGCGCGCAAATTTGTAGAAAACGTTAATAAAAACGGCGGTAATGCGACGCTGGTGGAACTGCCTAAAATCGGCATTTACGGCAATACGCATTTTCTGTTTATGGAAAAAAACAATGCACAACTGGCGGACTTGTTAGCCGCATGGCTGAAAGCCAAAAAGTTAAATTGACCTGGAGTAAACTCTATACAATATAATAATTTCAAAGAGGAGCAATTGTGAAAAAAGTACTTATTTTATCAGGCAGCCCGCGCAAAGGCGGCAATTCGGATTTGCTGTGTGACCAGTTCTTGCGCGGCGCAAAAGAGGCCGGTCATGACGCGGAAAAAATTTTCCTGCGTGACAAAAAAATCGGCTACTGCAACGCCTGTTATTATTGCAAGGACCATAACGGCGAATGCGCCGTTAAGGACGATATGGCCGAAATATTGGATAAAATGCAAGCGGCGGACGTGATCGTTATGGCGAGCCCGGTGTACTTTTACTCTATTGACGCGCAGATGAAAGCGTTGATTGACCGTACCGTCGCGCGCTGGCTGGATATCCCGAACAAAACGTTCTATTACATTATGTCTTCCGCCGAGGATTCCGCCACAGTAATGGATTGTACGCTGGAATGTTTCCGCGGACTGGCCGCATGTTTGAAAGGTTCTAAAGAAGGCGGAGTCATTTACGGCAAAGGCGTGTACGGAAAAGGCGAAGTCTCCGGCAAGCCCGCCATGCAGGAAGCTTACGAAATAGGACGCAATATTTAAATGGAAGGAGAACTTCAATATGGAATACATTACATTAAACAATGGCGTAAAAATGCCAATTTTAGGCTACGGAGTATATCAGGTTCCCGCGGATGAATGCGAGAGGTGTGTGTCGGACGCGTTAAGCGTCGGCTACCGCTCTATTGATACGGCTCAAAGTTATTTTAACGAAGAGGGCGTAGGCCGCGCGGTGGCCAAATCCGGCATCGCCCGTAAGGACCTGTTTCTGACTTCCAAAGTGTGGGTGGAGTTTTATGGATACGAAGAAGCCAAAAAATCCGTTCTTACGTCGCTTGAAAAATTGCAAACCGACTATGTGGATTTAATGCTTTTGCACCAGCCGTTTGCCGATTATTACGGCGCCTACCGCGCGTTGGAAGATCTGTATGACGAAGGCAAAATCCGCGCCATCGGTATTTCCAACTTCTATGCGGACCGCATGGTGGACATAGCCTCTTTTTGCCGCATTAAACCCATGGTCAACCAAATGGAAACGCATCCATTTAACCAGCAAACGGAACTGAAGAAATGGGCCGAGAAGTACCATATTCAGTTGGAAGCCTGGGCTCCGTTTGGCGAAGGGCGCGGCGATATGTTCACCAACCCTGCGCTGACGGAAATCGGCAAGAAATACGGCAAAACGGCCGCGCAGGTTATTTTGCGCTGGCATATTCAAAACGGGGTGGTGGTTATTCCCAAATCCACGCATAAAGAAAGAATGGAAGAAAATTTCAACGTGTTTGATTTTGCCTTATCTGAAGAAGATATACAGAAAATCAGCGGGTTGGATAAACAAACCAGTTCTTTCTTTTCGCATCAGGACCCGAACATGGTGGAATGGTTCGTTAAAATGGTGGAAGAGCGCAAACATCAGCATGACGCTGCCAAAGAAAAGAAAAATTGGTAGAAACTATTACGGGCGCTGGCGGCGCCCGATTTTTTTGCTTGACTTAGAGTTAACTCCAGTATTTATAATAAAGGAAACACGATCAAACGGGAGAATACTTGTATGAAAAAATTAATGACTGTTATGGCCGCCGGACTGATTGGTTCCGGAGCGTTGCATGCTTATAATTGGAAACAAGCCGCAACCAATTTAACGTCCAAAGAGCAGGCCTTTGCGGCGGCGGCCGCTACGGCGGCAGTGGGTGATTTGCCCAAACTCAGCGCCGCGTTCAACCGCGCTTTGGACGAAGGCTGGACGGTAAACGAATTAAAAGAAATGGTACTGCAATTGTACGCTTACACGGGTTTCCCACGCTGTTTGAACGCGTCGGCTACGTTGGAACAAGTGGTTCAAGCGCGTGCCGCACAAGGTAAACAGGACGAATCGGGCCAGACTCCCGCCCAAATTCCGGCCGGAACTGACAAATACGAACTTGGCCGCCAAAATCTGGCCCGTTTAATGGGCCAGGATATTCCCAGCCGTCCGGCGGCATTTGTCCAAGATACGGATACGTTTTTGAAAGAACATTTATTTGCCGATATCTTCGCCCGTGGCGTGCTGACGGATAAGCAGCGGGAGTTGGCCACAGTGTCTTTTTTAACGGCACTGGGCAATGTAAACCCGCAGCTGCGCGCCCACATGGGACTGGCTATCAATGTAGGGGTTTCTTCGGAGCAAATTGAAGGCGTTTGCGCCGTAGTCAAACAAGAACTGGGACGCAAAAAAGGCATAAATGGATTAGAGGTGCTGAAAGAGATTGTCCGCCAATGACAATTATTTATACTTAAGCGTGTTTCCTGTGCCGGCCTTGCCGGAGAGCCGGGAAATGAGACTTTAATCGCTGAGACATATAAATGAAACACCCCGGGCTTATGCCCGGGGCATTCTGCGAAGTATTTATAAAAAATACTTAGAAATTAAGGGAAAAATCCCAAAAAGTTCTAAGCATTTAATGTGGGATACTGCTGTGAAAACTTATTAAAAATATTCTTATGTTTTCTCCTTAATTGATGTTTAACGGAAATTTTTCAGTAAAATTAACATCTTCCTCTAAAACCTGTCGGTCAATAAAGTTCGTTATTTGGTTAAAAATCCCTTGTCGTTTATAGAATGATTCTGCGGATATGGGTGATTTTTTGTTTAATTCTTTAAATGTTACCAAGACGTAACCTTTAAATAAATTTCTTATCCATTTTATTACAATTTTATCTTTGATAAATTCTCTGTTGGCAAATAAATTGTCTTTCAATATAGAATTAATATAATTGTTTTTTATCAAAATAAAGCGAAAAAGTGCTGTTAGTAAATAACTGCCTCTGGTTAACAGACTGTACTCGCGAAAGATATCTATGACTTGTTGTAATTCTGCATAAGAATTTGCTTGGCAGATGGTTTGCCGAATATTATTGCTGAAAAACAGTATTTTTTGGCTTGCTGTTTTAAAGCGGTTTAGCCAGTTTTCATTATGGGGCTGTGTATGAAACATATCTAAAATGCGTATGCAGTCAGTGTAAGCTTTCACTTGCTCTTGTATGGCATCGTATAAGTTGATCGCCAAAATCATTTCGCTGACCTTATCGTTAGTGATATCCGCTTTGTTCCCAAACAGTCGGTTGTAATCTTCTTTTGTTTTATTTTCTAAAATGTTTTTGTAATCGCAATCCTGATAACTGGGTTTGCCGTTATAAGCTTGGAATACGCTTGTCA
>CAMGSK010000049.1 GCA_946061795.1 uncultured Elusimicrobium sp. | reverse complement strand
GCTGACGCTCCATTCATATCCCACCACCTCTCCGGCGGCGGCTTTTTCATGCGCCCGGACATGCACGGGCTGAAACGGATCCACATCCGTTTCCTTGCACGCTCCGCCGGGCAGACCGAACATAAATACGTGTTTGCTGCGCATGTCGGCCACGTACACCAAATCATATCCGTCCACGCCGCGCTCTTTAATGGAGACGAGCGAGGAGGAATTGTCTATAAACGCCGCCGTTTCCGTGCACTCGGAAGGGCACGGATAAATGCAGGTTTTCTTGGTTTCTTTCGGCCTCTTCATGCTAAGCAATCCGCAAAACGTGTTTAGCTAGATTTTACTATTTTTCACATCCTTTTCCCAGCATTCTATCTTTTTGCCGTTTCTCCCGCCATGCGAAAAAACAGTCTAGAACGCCCCCGCGCCCGCGGCGGCGGGGCGGCGCGGAAACAAGTTTGCTATAATTAGAATAATGAAAAACGCAGTCAAATTCATCAAATCCAAATTTTTTCTTTACGCGCTGCTGGGCGCCCTGTTCGTAAGTATTATTTGCGGGGCGGTTTTCATGCGGTATATTTTTTCCGGCATTCCTCCCGTATATGAAATGGAGGAATACACCCCTTCCCTTACCAGCAAAGTGTTTGACCGCAACGGCAAATTGTTTCATGAATTCTCCATTGAAAAACGCAGCATGGTGCCGCTGGAAGAAATTCCCGTAGATTTGCAAAACGGCGTAGTGGCCATGGAAGACCGGGATTTTTTCAAACACGCCGGATTCTCCGTGCGCGGTATTTTGCGCGCTTTGCTGCATGACGTACTGACCGGACGGGCCAAACAAGGCGGATCTACGCTGACCCAGCAGCTTTCCCGCGGCGTATTTTTGACCCAACAGAAAAAAATCATCCGCAAAATACGCGAAATCGTATTGGCCGTACAAATTGAACACCGCTTCAGCAAACCGGAAATTTTGCAGTTGTACTTAAACGAAATTTATTTAGGCAGCGGAGCCTACGGCGTAAAAGCCGCCGCCAAACGCTACTTTAACAAAGAGTTGTCCGAACTTACCACCGGAGAGGCCGCCCTGATGGTGGGGTTGATTCCCTCCCCCGGCACGTACAATCCCTTCGCCAACCCGCAAAAAGCGCTGGAACGCCGCAACCTGGTCTTGCAAGTCATGCGCGAGCAAGGCTATATCAGCCAAGAGGATTTGGAAAAAGCCAAACAGGAACCCCTGCCGGAAAAAGAAAACGCCTCCGATGCGGACAAACCGGGCCTGTATTTTATTGAACACATCCGCCGGACGCTGGAGCCCAAATACGGCACGGAAACGCTGTGGAAAGGCGGTCTGAACATTTACACCACTTTAGATATTGACCAGCAGGCAACCGCCGAAAAAATCATGAACGAAAAACTCACCGAACTGGACATGGTGGTGGCCAAAGGACTGGGCATCGAAATAGAGCCCGAAGATCCGGACGCCGCCGTGGAAAAAGTGGAAGCGGACGGCGAAACCAAAGAACGGCAGGACTATCCGCGTCTGCAGGGTGCGTTTATGGTGCGCGACGTGAAAACGGGGGCGGTCCGCGTGATGGTGGGAGGACGCTCTTTTTCCGAAAGCAAATTTAACCGCGCCACCCAAGCAAAACGCCAGCCGGGATCTTCTTTTAAACCTTATGTTTGGATGGCCGCTTTGCAGCAAGGCTATACCCCCGCCACACTGGTAAAAGATTTGCCCACCATGTTTTACTTTGACGGAAGGAACTGGCACACGTTTGACGAAAATTCGGATTTGTACTCGCTGGACTTGGCGGCGCAGTCTTTTGTGGGGAGCAAAGCTTTTAACGTTTGGGCTCCTCAAAACTTGGGCGGAAGAAACGAAGGCTGGATTCCGCTGCGGCGCGCGTTGGAAAAATCCAAAAACCTGGTGGCAGTCAATTTGGTGGACGCGCTCAGTCCGCGCAAAGTTATCGCCGTGGCGCGCAAAGCCGGGCTGACCGCCTCCATGCCTACGGTTCCGGCGTTGGGATTAGGCGTATCCGTAGTCAATATGGACGAACATTTGGCCGCGCTCAGCACGTTTGGAAACGGCGGCATCCATACGGACAATTACTATATAGATAAAGTGGAAGACAGCAACGGCCGCATACTGGAAGAACACATCGGACAGGAAAGAGAAGCATTTTCTCCCCAAGACTCCTATTTGCTTATTAACATGATGAAAGGCGTCGTCACGCGCGGAAGCGGACGCGCCGCCAGCCGTTTGGGCCGCCCGCTGGCCGGCAAAACCGGCACTACGCAGAGCCACCGCGACATGTGGTTTGTGGGGATGACCCCTCACACCGCCGCCGCGGCCTGGATGGGATATGACGACGACACCTCCCAAGAAAAATACCAGTGGCAGGGCAGCACCACCGCCCGCTGGTGGGCCGACATCATGGAGCAGATTTTAAAAGACGAACCCGCCGACGATTTCGCCGTGCCGGAAGGAATTTCTTTCTCTTATATAAACCCCGAAACGGGCAAACTGGCCACGCCGACCGACCCGAATAAATTTTTGGAAGCTTTTAAAAAAGGCACCGCTCCCACCAGTTTCTAATTCGTTTTTACGGCTGCGCCGCAACGTGCGCTTTCGTTAATATATTGTTATGACGCAACAAAAGAGGGATTTTTCTTTTTTCCACGGACTGCCCAACCCGGCCGCCGCGGGATATTTTGCGTTCAAAAAATATCTTTCCCAAAATAAAAACATCGTTTATCTCACCCGGCAGGAGCCGGACGACTTCACCGCCGCCGCGGAAGAATTTGCCGCGGGCCGGGCGGACGCTCTTTCTTTTCCCGAACACAAAACCGGGCAAATCGCCGCGCTGTACACGCTGCTTACCGCCCGGAGGCCATATGCTCTTTCCGCCCGTTATGAAGAATGGACGGCATCTCTTCCCTCTCCGCAAGCGTTCCGCGCCGCTACGTTTACCGTAGCCCGCGGAGCCAATTTGCGCCGGGGCGATTTGCTGGATACGCTGCAGCGTCTGGGCTACGAACGGGAAGATTATACAGAAACCCCCGGCCAATACGCCGCACGCGGCAGCGTAGTAGATGTATTTCCCCCGGGGCAAACCCGGCCGCTGCGTCTGTACTTTGCAGGCAACCGGGTGGATACCGTCAGCAGTTTTGACGCGGACACACAAAATACGCACGCACGCCAAGACGAAGCCGTCATCCTTCCGCTGAAATTTGAAAACGAACCGGCCACGCTGGCCGACTACGTCCCCGGCGCGCAAATCATTTTAAACGAACCGCCCGAAGACTTTGACCTCTCGTCCGCACCCGCCGGCACGGCGCTCATTTCGCCGTTTGCAGTCCCCGGATCCGAGGACTGCGGATTGAAAGCCAACATCGCCTTCAACGCCAATTTTTCCCTGCTTGACGCAGAAGCGGATTCTTTGCAGAAGCAAGGCCTGCGTGTGAGCGTCACCTGCCTCAACCGCGGAGAAGCCGACCGCCTGGGCGAAATCATGCAGGATTACAAACACCTCCGCTCGCTGCCCGTGCGTATTTCCCCGCTGACGCAAGGGTTCTACAGTCCCAATGAAAAATTTGCCTTGATTACTTCTTGTGAAATTTTAAACCGCCGCTACCGCGCCGCCGCCGTACTGAAGCGGTTTGACGCGCAAAATATGCAAAAAGTGCGCTTTAAGGAATTGCGCCCCGGAGACTATGTGGTGCACCAGTACCACGGCATAGGCAAATATTTAGGGCTGGAAATCATGGACAAAGAAGAAAATCCGACGGACTGTCTGATTTTGGAGTACCGCCGGGGAAGCAAACTTTACGTGCCCATGTATGATTTCAAACTGGTGCAAAAATACATCGGGGCGGGCGGAAAAACGCCCGCATTGTCGGCGCTGGGAGGAACCGCTTGGAAAGACGTAAAAAAACGCGTCAAGGAAGAGGCGCAAAAAACCGCCAAAGAAATTTTGCGCATGGAAGCTCTTCGCCGCGCCGCCGGAGGACAAGCCCTGGCCGGAGACGAACGCATTGAACAGGAATTTGCGGATTCTTTCCCTTTTGAATTGACCGCAGGCCAAAGCCAAGCGACAGAAGACGTTCTGCGCGACCTTTCACGCCCGCAGCCCATGGACCGCGTATTGGTGGGAGACGTGGGATTCGGCAAAACGGAAGTGGCCATGCGCGCGGCGCTGCGGACCGCGCTCAGCGGCAAGCAAGTGATGATGTTGGTGCCCACCACCATTTTGGCGGACCAACACCGCAAAACTTTCTTAAAACGCATGGCCGGATTTCCGGTCAACATACAAATGTTATGCCGTTTTCAGACCCCGAAAGAACAAAAAGAAGTCATCCGGCAGGTCAAGGACGGCGTATGCGACGTGCTGATCGGCACGCACCGTCTGCTGTCCAAAGACGTTTCTTTCCGGGATTTGGGCTTGGTAATCATTGACGAAGAACACCGCTTCGGCGTAAAGCAAAAAGAAAAAATCAAAGCCAAAAGCGCAGGCGTTCACACGCTCATGCTCAGCGCCACGCCGATTCCCCGCACACTCAACCAGTCGCTGTCTTCTCTGCGAGACATCTCGTTAATTGACACGCCTCCCCGCGGACGCACGCCTATACAAACCGTCGTTGCCCCGTGGGACGACAAGGTGGCCGCGGCCGCCGTGGCCCAGGAACTGGCGCGCGGCGGACAGGTGTATTACGTTTACAACAGCGTGCAAAGCATGCAGTCGCGCCTGCTGCTCTTAAAACGGCTGGCTCCCGAAGCCCGGATATGTATGGCGCACGGGCAAATGAAGGAACAGGATTTGGAACAAACGCTGTGGGATTTCAACAACGGAAAATATGACGTTCTGCTCGCGTCCACCATCATAGAGTCCGGCATTGACATTACCAACGCCAACACCTTAATTGTGGAAAACGCGCAAAATTTCGGACTGGCCCAACTCTATCAGCTGCGCGGACGCATCGGCCGCGGAGACCAAAAAGCCTATTGCTACTTGTTTCATCCGGCCTGGCTGTTTAAAAACCAAACGCCGCAGGAAGAAGATTCGTACGCGGAACTGGCCGCCGCCTCTTACAAGTTTTCCAAAGAAAAAGATCCGACCGAAGAAGCCAAAAAACGCTTGGCCGCTTTAACGGAGTTCAGCGACCTGGGCAGCGGTTTCAAACTGGCTTTGCGGGATATGGAAATACGCGGCGCGGGAGAACTGCTGGGGGTAAAGCAGCACGGCTACGTCAACGAGGTGGGCGTGGCCCTTTATTGTGATTTGGTGGCGGCGGAAGTAAGGAAACTCAAAGGCCGCCCCGAGGAAAAGCAAATCCGCGCCACGGTAAATTTGCCCTTGGCCGCTTACATACCGCCAGACTATCTGCCCGATGACGCACAACGGCTGAAATATTATAAAGAATTAATGAACGCCGACGAAGAACGCGCCGGACAAATTTTGGACAAACTGGCCGATTTGGCCGGCCCCGTTCCCCGGGAACTTTCCAATTTAAACCGCCTGCTGCAGCTTTCCCGCCGGGCGGGAATGATTCACGTCTATCATATGGAATACGCTTATGAAGCGTTGGACCTGCTGTTCGCGCGGGATTTCAAAATGCCGCCGGAACTGCCGGCGCGCGTTTTGGCCCGCTACGGGCAACGCACGCGTTTTATTCCCTCTTCCCGAGGAGACGGCGTACGCCTGCCGGTTCCGCCCGGAAGCGACCCCGTGCGGGAGGCGGAAAACGCCGTCGCGTTTTTTGAAAGTATCCTCAAATCCCAAAATGCTATAGTATAGAATATGAAACGTTTTTATCTGCCCCTTTTTGCATTCTGCCTGTGCGCGGCCTGCCAAGACAAAAAACCGGCCGCCGCAGCGGACGCTCCCGCTTCCTCCGCCCCGGTGAAAGAAGCCGTCGTGGCGCAAATCGGCCCGAAGCAAATCACGCTGCGGGAATTTGAAAACCGCCTCTCTCTGCTCAGCCCGGCGGACCGCGCCTTTGCGCAAACGGCCGTCGGACGGCGCAATTTTATCAATCTGATGGCCAGAGAAAAACTCATCGCGCTGGACGCCAAAGACGAAAATCTGGACAAGTCCGACGTGTATCTTACCGCCCTGGAAGACAAGCGCGAACAGCTGCGCGAAATTTACGAAGACTTCGCCGACCAGCTCCTCACCCGTCTGTGGGAAGAACGCATGCAGGAGCGGGGGCTAACCTCCGTGACGGACGAAGAAATAGCGGCTTACCACAAAAAATATCCGTATGAAATGACCATCAAACAAATCATCATCCCCGACGCCCAAACCGCCGACGCCGTCTGGCGGGAACTCAAACGTTCCAAAAGCCGATGGAAAGAGTTGGAGCGCATGTATTCCAAAGCGCCGGAAGAAAGCAAAAACAAAGAAATCACCTTTATGCCCGGAGAGTTCATCCCGGAATTGGAAGTCATCGCGGCCAATTCCCCCTCCGGCTCCGTGCAGGGCTTCGTTAAAACCGCCCAGGGATTTCATATAATAATGAAAACGGGAGAACGCAGGCTGAATTTAAAAACCGCCGCCCCCCGCATACGCGCCATATTGGAAAACCAAAAAACCGATACGGCGTTAAACGCTTTGAAAAACAAATATAAGGTGGTAATTTATGAACAAGACGAGTAAATTTTTATTGCCCGCGCTGGCGCTGCTTTTGGCGGCGGGAACGCAGGCGAAAGTAATGGAGGCCTCCGTAGCCACGGTCAACGGCCGGCCGGTGCTGTCTTCGGAATACGACGAATATTACGACGGGGTGATTGCCCAATACCAGGCCGCCGCGCCGCAGTTTTTGGCACAGCCCTACGCCAAAGACATGTTGGGAAAAGAAGTGCTTAAAGAGCTGATTTCCAAAGAACTCCTCTACCAAGCCGCCGAAGAAGCGAAAATCCAAGTGAAAGATTCGGAAATGGACGCCGGGCTCAATGAAATCAAAAGCCGCTTTGTCATGGACGAAAACGGCAAGCAGGACCCCAAAGGCGCGGATAAACGCTTTAACGAAGCCCTTAAAAAACAACACATGACGCTCAAGTCTTACAAAGAAAAAATCCGCAAAGACATCGCCGTCAAAAAATTGTTGGAAGCCCAGGTGCAGGCCTCCGTCAAGCCCGTGGAAGAAGCCGACGCCAAAGCTTTGTACGAAGATGTGGAAGCCGTCTTGAAAAATAAAACCAAAGCGCTCAAAAAACTGGAAAAAGACAATCCGGTCCGCCTGCGTGAAGCGCAGCTGATTGCGGCCAAACTGCACCAGCTGACGGCGGAACAGGTACGCGTGGGGCACATTTATTTGTCCGTCACCAAAGACATGCCCGCCGAAGAAGCCAAGAAAAAAGAAGCGTTGGCCAAACAAATCAAAAAAGAATTGGACGACGGAACGGATTTCTCTTCCGCGGTGAAAAAATATACCGAAGACAAAGCCGCTCTGGCCAGCGGCGGCGACATGATTTTAATTAAAGGAATCGCTCCCAAAGAAGTGGACGAAGCCGCCTTTACGCTGGCGGTAGGCAAAATCAGCGCGCCGATTAAAACCGAAGTGGGCTGGCACATCATCAAAATAAAAGAAAAACGCGCCGCCAAAGAAATCCACTTTGAAGACATATCCCGTGATTTGGGCCAATATTTGGCACAGCAAAAAGTGCAAACCGCCATGGCCCAATACGTCAACGGACTGGCGGATAAAGCCGACATCAAAGTGACTAAAACCTTTGACGTGGACAAAGAAATAGAAGCCGAAGCCGCACGCCGCGCCGCCGCGGAAGCCAAGAAAGAAGCTGCCGATGAAAAAGCAACCTCCAAAGGCAAAGAGGCCAAAAAAGCAACTGCGGACAAAAAAACAGTCGCAAAAGCCGACGAAAAAACGGATAAAAAATCCGAAAATAAAGGCGACGCCAAAAAATAAAACTCATTTTTCAGGCACAAAGGCGGCGTCCCGGTCTGCGGGAAAGCCGCCTTTTGTTTAACCTCACATGAAAATACATAAAAAACCCACTGTTCTTATAACGGCCGGAGAGCCGCTGGGCATCGGACCGGAAGTGGCCGTCAAAGCCCTGAAGGACCCGCGCGTACAAAACGCCTGCGTACCCATACTGATAGGAGACCCTGCCTCTCTGGAAGCGGCGGGTTATACGCCGGATTTGGCGGAACTGATTGCCGTAGAATCCCTGCGCCGCAAGCCGGCGCGGCGCGGACCGAGCCCATGGGGAGGAGAAGTGTCTTTCCAAGCGCTGAAGCTGGCCTGCAAACTGGCCGCCCAAGGCCGCGCCGAAGCGGTGGTGACGGCCCCCATATCCAAACAAAGCTGGGCCAAAGCCGGCGTGCCTTTTACGGGACATACGGAATTTTTACGCAAACATTACGGCCAAACCGCCCTTATGATGTTTGTCAGCGGCGCGGTGCGCTGCGCGCTGGTGACGGAACATTTCGCCATCAAAGATTTACATCAATTAATTACCAAGGAGCGTATTCTCCGCGCGGGACGGGATTTTGCGGCCGCTTTGCAAAAACTCGGTTTTAAAAAACCGCACATCGCGCTTTGCTCTCTAAACCCGCACGGAGGAGACAACGGCTGCTTCGGCACCGAAGAAGCCCAGCGCATTGTGCCGGCCGTCGCCGCGTTGCGGGCGGATAAAATCAATGCCGAAGGCCCCTACCCAGTGGACGCTCTGTGGCTGGCGCACGCGCGGGGCAATTTTGACGGCATCTTGTGCATGTATCATGACCAGGCGTTGCTGGGGTTAAAGCTGGCCAGCCAAGAGCCCATCGTACACGTGACGGCGGGGCTGGACTTTTTGCGCGTTTCTCCCACGCACGGAACGGCGTTTGACATCGCCGGGCAAAACAAAGCCGACCCTTCCAGCATGACGCAGGCCATTCTGTTCGCCGCAGCCAGAAGACCGGCAAGAAAATAAACGGACGCACGGAACGCCGGGGCATTTTAGCACGGCCAATACCGTCCCGCCCGCTTCGTACATCGCGCAAAAACGGAGGGCCAAAACAAATATGCTAAAATGGAACTATGATAGCGTATCTTAAAGGCACCGTATTGGAAGCAAAAGAAGAAAGCGCCGTGGTCGTCTGCGGCGGCGTGGGATATGAAGTAAACTTGGCAAAAAGCAGCGCGGCCGAGCTGGAAGCCGGACGCGAATGCGCGCTGTATATTTCCGAGTCCATCTCTCCTTACGACGGAACGGTGCTGTACGGATTTTTAAGCAAAGAAGACAAAGAATTGTGGATGCTGTTTAAAACCGCCATTCCCAATACGGGAGCCAAAAAAGCGTTGGAATTTTTGAACAAAGCCCTGCGCTCCGTGGCGGATTTTCATGCTGCCATCGTCAAACGCGACCCCAAAATCTTGACGGGTATTTTCGGATTCACGGCCAAAACCGCGGAAAAACTGATTAATTCCCTCAAAGACAAAATGGACGCCGTCAGCGTACAAGGCTCCAGCAAAATAAAAGTTTTGGACGAGGCCCCGTATATGAGCGACATACCTTTATTTCCGGCAATTTTTTCGGACCGTTCAATATAATCCAGAGCTTCTGAGGTTTTATCTTCATCAAGAAGAATCTCAGCCCTTTCCAGCAGCTGCTCCCATGAAGCTGTCTTAAAATAAAAAACTTCTCCGTCTTCAATTTCTGTCTGCTGAATTATTTCTTCATAACCTGATTTTGAAACTTTGATTAAAATTGAAGAGTCCATTTTTTCGGAAGAATTAATTCTCTCCGCTGCTGTTATAAAAAATCTTCCATGTATATCGCTTTTTCCGGCAAAATTTCCATTTACAAATAAATCCGCACCTGCAACCGGATTATTATCCAGGTCGTAAATCATCACATAAATCAAATCCCGTGTTTCAAGCCTGGTGCTTTTGCAGGATATTAAAATCATTAAAAGTGCCAGAAAACCAAACCAATTTTTTTTCACCAGTTCACC
>CAMGSK010000048.1 GCA_946061795.1 uncultured Elusimicrobium sp. | reverse complement strand
TTGGCTGTGGTTTCCAATCATACGGCTATTGACGCTCCCGCCGTTTCCCAAGCGCCGGATTTATATATTAATTCCGGAATGGAAACGCCCCACGCGCACAAAGACTGGTTTTTTCAAAACGACAAAGGCGTATGGGTGGCCTACGGACGGGACCCGTATTTCGCTCCGTGGACGGACACCGCGCAGCTGAATTATTTTAATCCCAATACGCGGGAATTCATGTTGCAAAATTTGCTGAAAGTGGCCGATATGTGCGACGGCGTGCGTTGCGACATGGCCATGCTGTCTTTAAACAAAGTGCACCGCGATACGTGGTGGGAGTTTATCGGCGGCAATTTGCCCAAACAAGAATTTTGGTCCGTGGCGTTGGAGCGGGTGCGGGAAAAATATCCGGAATTTGTTTTTGTGGCGGAAGTGTATTGGGGCCTGGAGTGGGAAATTCAGGAAATGGGCTTTGATTATACGTACGACAAAGTGCTTTATGACCGCTTGCGTTTTTCCACGCCGGAAAATATCAAAGGGCATCTGGGTGCGGAACATTTGTTCCAAATGCGTTCCATTCGTTTTACGGCCAATCATGACGAAGAAGAAAGCTTGAAAGCGTTTGGCCGGGAAAAATCCCTCGCCGCCAGCACCATTATCGCCACGCTGCCCGGCGCGCGGATGATTTATTTGTTTCAGATGATGGGACACCCCGCCCGCGTTCCCATTCAATATGTGGCGGATACGTTTGAAGAGGATGCGCCGATTTTGGCGTATTATTCCAAACTTTTGCAAATCGCTTCCCAGCCGGTATTTCACGGCGGGCAGTGGTCTTTGACGGCAGTCAGCGCGGCGGCGGAGGAAGAATGGTCTTTCCTCAATGTGCTGTGCTGGACGTGGAAGCAGATGAACACCGCTTCTACGGTGATCATTAATTACAGTGACCGTCCCTCCAAATGCCTGCTGAAAATCAAAACGCCTTCTTCCCGCCTGCGCGAAGAGTTTTCCGGTGGGGAGATTGCCGTTTCGGATGAGGAAAAAACCCGCGGCATATTGGTGGAGTTGAAGCCTTTTGAAAGTAAAATTTTTACTTACGACATTTAAGGCCGCCCTTTGTGAAAAAACCGCCTTTTTAAGAGGCGGTTTTTTTATGGGCTTTCAACCGGTGTCCCGGGCGTAAGTCCTATGCGTTTTCAACTTGTTTTTTAGCGGGACGCCGGGTGCGGACGCGCCAAATTTTCACGCCGGGTTCCTAATGCAAAAAAAGTTCTTCCTGGCCTTGTGGATTTATTACAATGTAAAAGGAACGTTTAGGCGTGTTTTTTGGAAAAAATTTATTATAATATATTTATAATTTACCGGTCGGTAAATAAACGGGGAGTTTTATGGGATTGGGCCCTTTCACCGCGCAGGATCATGTGCAGATCACCACGTTGGGTTTGGAGTTTGCCGTAGCGGTGGCTTTGGGCACGGCGGCGGGCTGGTGGGCCGACGGGCGCTTCGGGCTGACTCCCTGGCTGACGGTGACGGGCGTTTTGACCGGATTTGCGCTGGGGATGTATTTGGTGGTAAAAGAAGCGCGCCGCGCCGGACAAGAAGATAAAAAAGGAAAATAACATGGACGTTGCAGAAACCATAGCCCATCATATTTTGGATCACGATTTGGGGTTTATGCTCGGAACGCTGCATTTGCCGATTACCGCGCATACGCTGACCATGTTCGGTATCAGCGTGCTGTTGCTGGTTTTAGGCTGGCTGATGGCCCGTCCCGGCAAAAGCACGCCTGCACGCGCGCTGAACGTAGTGGGGGAGGAATACGTGGCGTTTATGCGCGACGGCATCGTCTTGCCCGGCATGGGGCCGGAAGGGCGGCCTTTCCTGTCGTATTTTTGCACTTTGTTTTTGTTTATTTTACTGGCCAATCTGATAGGGCTTATCCCGGAAATGAAAACCATTACTTCCAACATCGCCGTGACGGGCGGGCTGGCGTTGTGCTCCGGGGGGCTGATTGTTTTTTGCGGAATTAAAACGCACGGGGCGGTCGGCTTTATAAAAACTTTTGTGCCGGGAGGCACGCCGTGGTGGCTGGTGCCGCTGATGTTCCCGCTGGAAGTCATCAGTTTGATTATTCGCGTGTGTGTGCTGGCTATTCGTTTGTTTGCCAACATGCTTTCGGGCCACATGGTGCTTTTGAGTCTGCTTTTGATCGTGTTTATCATTGGCAAAATGAATCTGTTGGCCGGAACCGGTTCGGCCGTGCCCGCCATGGGACTGGAAATTTTTATGACGTTTTTGGAGTTGCTGGTGGCGTTCTTGCAGGCGTATGTATTTACGCTGCTGACGTCCATTTATGCGGGGATGGTTATTCACTCGCATTGATTTGATATTAGCCGCGGGTTTTGCCCCGCCAAGGAGAAAACGTATGGAACTTGCCGCATTGAAATTCGTCGCCGCCGGTATCGGCGCGGGACTGACCGTTATCGGAGCCGCGTTGGGTTTGGGTAAAATCGGCAACGCCGCGCTGGAAGGCACCGCCCGCCAGCCCGAAGCCGCTAACGCCATCCGCACGACCATGATCATCATCGCCGCTTTGCTTGAAGGCGCGGCCATGTTGGGTCTGGTGATTTGTTTGTTGACGATGGTCATGTAGTTTTCGTCCGAGGAACACATGGACAAATTGTTAAATCCCGATTTCGGGGTAATGGCTTTGACGGTCGTTAACTTTTTGTTGCTGGTGTGGCTTTTGCACAAATTTGCGTGGAAAAGCATTGCCGGCGCGCTGGAAAAACGCGAAAAACAAATAGCCGACGACAAGTCCGCCGCCGCCCGCGCCCGGGAAGAAGCCCAGCAGATCAAAACGGAATTGGACGCCAAATTGGCGCACATTGCTTCCGAAGCCGCCAAAAAAATGCAGGAAGCGGTGGCTTTGGGCAATGCGCAGAAAGACCAACTGCTTGCGGAAACCAAACAGCAGGCGGAGCGGATGCTCGCGCAGGCAAAAGAACAAATAGAAGCGGAAAAAAATAAAGCGTTGGAAGAAGTCCGCGGGCAAATGGCTTCCGCCGCCGTGTTGGCGGCGGCCAAAATCACGGGCCGGGAAATGGACCGGCAATCCGCCGCTCAGACGGTGGAATCCGTGTTAAAAGAAATAGAAGAAGCGGACCGGAGCCGCGCCTGAAAATATGCAAAGCGCTGACCGCATTTTAGCCAAAAGATACGCGCGCGCGTTTGACGCGCTGAGTTCGGACGGGAAAGAAGCTTCCGCCCGTTTTCAGGCGTTGCGCGCCGCGGCGCAAACTTTGGCTTCCGCCCGGGCGTATATGCAAAATCCCGCCGCCCCTTTGCCGGATAAAAAAGCGTTGGTTTTGCAGGCGGCCGGAGAAGACAAAGCCGCGGCCGGATTTTTGTGCGCTTTGCTGGACGCGAAAAGATATTATTTGCTGGACGAATGCGTCCGGGAAGCGGGAGCGCTGGCGGACGCACGCTTGGGTATTGTGCGCGCGCGGGTGCAGACGGCTTTTGCTTTGGACGATGCACAGAAAAAGAGGGTGGAAGAAAGCTTAAGCCGCTTCAGCGGCCGCAGCGCGCGGGCGGAGTTTGAAACGGACCCGTCTTTACTGGGCGGTTTGCGCGCCCAAATGGGTGACGTGTTGATTGACGGGACGTTGAAAAGACAATTTGAAAAATTAAGAGAAGAATTAATCAAATAAACGGTGCGATTATGGCAATAAGACCGGAAGAAATAACCAATATCATCAAAGAAAAAATAGAAAAATTTGAAACCAAAGCGGACTTGAGCGAAGTCGGCACCGTCATCAGCGTGGGCGACGGTATTGCGCGCGTTTATGGCTTAAACGGTGTGAAGGCTTCGGAACTGGTGGACTTTGGCGACGGCGTCAAAGGCATGGCCATGAACCTGGAGTATGACAACGTGGGCTGCGTGCTGATGGGCGCGGATGAAAAAGTGCGCGAAGGCGGTACGGTCAAACGCATGGGAGAAGTCATCAGTATCCCTGTGGGAGAGGGCATTATCGGCCGGGTGGTGGATCCGCTGGGCCGGCCGCTGGACGGAAAGGGCGAAATCCAAACGGACAAAATCATGCCCATGGACATTGTGGCTCCGGGCATCGTGGAACGCCAGCCCGTCAAACAACCCTTGCAAACGGGCCTCAAAGCCATTGACGCGCTGGTGCCTATAGGCAAAGGCCAGCGCGAGTTGATTATCGGGGACCGCCAGACGGGCAAGACGGCTATTGCGCTGGACGCCATTATCAACCAGAAAAATTTACCCGCCGACCAACGCTGTCTGTGCATTTACGTAGCGGTCGGACAAAAAAACAGCACGGTGGCCCAAGTGGTGCAGACGCTGACGGATTTCGGGGCCATGGAATATACCGCCGTGGTGGCCGCTACGGCGTCCGACCCGGCTTCTCTGCTTTACATCGCGCCGTACGCCGGCTGCGCCATCGGCGAATATTTCATGTGGAAGGGCAAAGACGTGTTGATTGTGTATGACGATTTGTCCAAACACGCCCAGGCGTACCGCCAAATGTCGCTGCTGCTGCGCCGCCCTCCCGGCCGCGAAGCCTATCCGGGCGACGTGTTCTATTTGCATTCCCGCTTGCTGGAACGCGCCTGCAAGCTCTCTAAAGAAAACGGCGGCGGTTCTTTGACCGCGCTGCCCATTATTGAGACGCAGGCCAACGACGTATCCGCTTACATTCCGACCAACGTCATTTCCATTACCGACGGGCAGATTTATTTGGAAAGCAGTTTGTTTTTAAGCGGCGTAAAACCCGCGGTCAATGTGGGATTGTCCGTATCCCGCGTAGGCGGTTCGGCCCAGCGCAAAACCATGCGCAAGGTGGCCGGTACGCTGCGCGTGGACATGTCCCAATACCAGGAATTGGAAGGCTTTGCCCAATTCGGCTCTGAGCTGGACAAGGAATCCCAGCGGCAAATCGCCCGCGGCAAGCGCATGAGCGAACTGCTGAAACAAGACCAATACCAGCCTTTGCGCTTGAGCCAGGAAGTGCTGGTGTTGTACGCCGGGGTGCATGGATATACCGATTCCGTGGCGGTGGAACGGGTGCGGGAGTATGAAAAACAGCTTCTAGCCTGGGCCGGCGCGAAGAAACGCGCTTTGCTGGACGAATTGGACGCGGCGGCGGAGATGACGGAAGAACTGTCGGCCAAGCTGGACGCGGCGTTGAACGAATTTAAAGACATTTTTAACAGCGAAAAATAGGAGATTCTCATGGACAACAAGAAAAAATATTTGGTGACCGGCGGCGCCGGTTTCGTGGGCAGCAACATTGCCAAAACGTTGGAAGCCCAAGGCCACGAAGTGACGGTAATTGACGATTTTTCCAAGAACGGCCATTTCAAAAACCTGATCGGTTTTAAAGGGGACGTCATTGCCGCGGATTTGTTTGAATACTTGCCGGAGAACGACTATTTTGACGCGATTTTCCATGAAGCGGCCATCACGGACACGACGGTCATGGACCAGAAAACCATGATGGAGCAAAACGTGGAAGCCTTCCGCAATCTGCTCAATTATGCCGCGGAAAATGAAATTCCCAAAGTCATCTACGCCTCCTCCGCCGCCACGTACGGCAACGGAGCAGTGCCCATGAAAGAATCCCAGCCCACCCATCCGGAAAACGTGTACGGTTTTTCTAAAGTGATTGATGACAACGTGGCGCGCAAATTTTCCCAAGACCACCAGGACATGAAAATCATCGGCTTGCGTTATTTCAACGTGTTCGGCCCCGGTGAAGATTACAAAGGCAAAATGGCCAGCATGGTCTATCAGCTTTACAATCAGATGAAAGCCGGCAAACGCCCCCGTGTGTTTAAATTCGGTGAACAGATGCGCGATTTCGTCTATGTCAAAGACATCGTGAAAGCCAATTTGTGCGCGCTGGCCAACGGCAAAGAAACCGGCGTATATAACGCCGCCACCGGCATCGCCCGCAGCTACAACGACGTGATTAAATGTTTAAATCACGAGCTGGGACTGAATTTGGAACCGGAATACATTGACAACCCGTATCCGTTCTTCCAGAACAAGACCGAAGCGGATATGAGCCTGGCCAAAGAAAAAATCGGCTATACGCCCGATTTCACGCTGGAAGCGGCCATCGCTGATTACGTCTCCATTTTGGAAAGCCGCAACAAATAAGGACAGTTTATGGAATCGCTCCGCGACATTCGCCAAAACATTAAAGCCGTCCGCTCCACGCAGCAGATTATGCAGACGATGAAGATGATTTCCAGCGCGCGCATACGCAAGGCGCAGCAAGCCATGGAAAACGCCCGTCCGTTTGCCAAAAAAATGCTGGAAATGGCGGCGGATTTGAAGCAGGAAGTTTTGGCGATGGCGGAGCCGGAAGGAACGGAAAGCTGGGCGTCCCGGTTTTTTCTCAACAAAACGGGGGACCCGAATAAAATCGGTCTGGTGGTTATCACTGGAGACAAAGGCCTGGCCGGATCTTTCAATGCGGTGATTTTGCGCGCGGTGGTGGCGTTTTTAAAGGAAAACCAGGACAAACAAGTGTCCATTTTTTGCGTTGGTAAAAAAGGACGCGATTTCATTAGCCGTTTCCGCCACAAAAATATCCGCATCGTCTATCACAGTGTGGGTATTTTTCCGAAAGTCGCTTACGCCCATGCGGAGCTGCTGGGCGATGCGGTGATGAAAGAATTTTTTGACAATAATTTGGGGTCCGTTTCTCTGATTTACAATGATTTCAAATCCATGGGCAGCCAGCGTTTGGCGCAGTATGAACTGCTGCCGCTGCAACTGGCCGCCGGAGCGGAGAAAGAAAAAGACGAAACGGATTTTGAATTTGAACCCGGCGTGAAAGAGATTTTCCGCCTTTTGGTGCCGCGGCTGGTAAAAGCGCATATGTACCGCGTACTGCTGGAAAGTCAGGCCGCCAATTTGGCCGCCACCATGAACGCCATGGACGCCGCCAGCAAAAACGCCGGAGAGTTGGTGGGGGCGCTGGAAGTGAAACTCAACAAGGTGCGCCAAGCGGGCATTACCAACGAGATTTTGGATATTGTAAACGGGGCGGAAGCCCTTAACGGATAAAGCAAGCAGGGGAAAAGACAAATATGAACATGGGAAAAGTAAGCCAGGTAATCGGTGCGGCGGTGGACGTGCAATTTGACCAAGAACATTTGCCCGCCATTGAAAACGCCGTGGAAATACAGCTTTCCGAAGACAAAATAATCGTGGCCGAAGTCGCCCAGCAAATGGGAGACGGCGTGGTGCGCTGTGTGGCGCTGGAAAGCACCGACGGCCTGCAGCGCGGCGCGCAGGTGCGCGATACGGGCGGTCCGCTTCAGGTGCCGGTGGGAGAAGGCTGCCTGGGCCGCTTGATGAACGTATTGGGCCGGCCGCAGGATCACCGCGGAGAAATCAAAACGGATTTGCATATGCCCATTCACCGGCTGCCTCCTTCCCTGCAGGACCAAAACCCCACGCCGGAGTTGTTTGAAACCGGCATTAAAGTGGTGGACCTCATTGCTCCGTACATGAAAGGCGGAAAGGTGGGCTTGTTCGGCGGCGCGGGCGTAGGAAAAACCGTATTGATTATGGAACTGATCAACAACGTGGCGCGCGAGCATCACGGCAGTTCCGTTTTTGGCGGCGTGGGTGAGAGAAGCCGCGAAGGAAATGATTTGTGGCTGGAAATGCAGGAAAGCAAACTGCCCGACGGCACCAGCGTACTGGACAAGACTGTGCTGGTTTACGGGCAGATGAACGAGCCCCCCGGGTCTCGCGCCAAAGTGGCGCTGACCGCTTTGACGCAGGCGGAATACTTCCGTGACCAAAAGGGGCAGGATGTGCTGCTGTTCTTGGACAATATTTTCCGTTTCGTATTGGCCAATTCCGAGGTGTCGGCGCTGCTTGGACGTATGCCCTCCGCTGTAGGATACCAACCGACGCTCAACACTGAAATCGGCAATTTGCAGGAGCGCATTACCTCCACCAAGAAAGGAGCCATTACGTCCATTCAGGCCGTTTATGTGCCGGCCGACGACTTGACGGACCCCGGCGTGGCGGCGACGTTTTCCCACCTGGACGCGACGACGGTGCTTTCCCGTTCGCTCTCCAGTCTGGGTATATATCCGGCGGTGGACCCGCTGGAGTCCACTTCGCGTATTTTGGATCCGCGGATTATCGGAGAAGAACACTACGCCGTGGCGCAGGACGTGCGCCGGATTTTGCAGAAGTACAAAGATTTGCAGGATATTATCGCCATTTTGGGTATGGACGAATTGTCTGACGAAGACAAGAAAACGGTCAACCGCGCGCGCAAAATACAGAAGTTTCTGTCCCAGCCTTTTGCGGTGGGCGAGCAGTTTACCGGCCGCCCGGGCAAATACGTCAAATTGGCCGATACCATTAAGTCTTTCCGTGGCATCGTTAACGGGGAATATGACCATATCCCCGAATCGTGCTTCTTTATGTGCGGCGGAATAGATGACGTGCTGGCCAATTACGACAAAATTAAAGACAAAACCGAAGAATAATTATGTCCAAAACGCTGACGCTCAGTATCATTACGCCGCAAAAGCCGCTGTTGGAAGAAACGCCTGTGGAATCGGTTTCTCTTCCGGCCTTGGAAGGGGAAATGGGCGTGCTTCCCGGTCATGTGCCCATGATCGTGCAGCTGGGCTTTGGTTCGCTGCGCTACCTAAAAGACGGGAAAACGGAAGAATTCGCCGTTTTAGGGGGCTTTGCCGAGGTGCTGCGCACGGGCGTTAACGTGTTTGCCGAAGGAGCGGATTTGGCCGAAGAAATCAATGAAGAAGAAGAAAAACAAAAGATTAAACGCGCCAAAGAATCCCTTTCCAGCAAAGATGCAGACATAGATTTTGAGTTGGCCGAACTGGAAATCAAACAGGCTATTGCCCGGATGAAAGTAAAAAAACATCATTTGGGGTAGCCCCAAACGCCGTAAGGCGTTTTAAACAGAAATAGGAGTAGTATGAGAAACGTATCTCCCGTCGTGAATTTTAATCCCAAACGTTTGATTTGGATCGGGGTTGCGCTGGTGGCCCTTATTGTTGCGTCCGGTTCTTATTTTACCGTGCCGGCCGGCAGCGTGGCCGTTAAACTGCGCTTTGGCAAAATTGTGGATTCTTATACGGAAGGACTCCACTTGAAACTGCCCTTCGTGGACAGCGTGGAAAAGTTTTCCGTCCGTATCAAAAAAGATACGTTTATGACGGAAGCTTTTTCCAAAGACTTGCAGACGGTCAAACTGGCGCTGGCCATTAACCACCGCATTCAGCCCGATACCATTATTTCCATTTACCGCAACCTGGGGCCGGACTACACCAACACGGTCTTAAGACCCATGGTGGAAGAATGGACCAAAGCCGTGTTGGCCAAATATTCCGCCGAGGCGGTTATTTCCAACCGTGTGCAGGTGGCCCGGGAATTGGATGATATTTTGAAATCCAAAATGAAAGAAAAACAGGTCATCGTGTCCGACATCGCCATCACGGATTTTGATTTTTCTCCCCAATTTTTGAAAGCGGTGGAAGAAAAACAAATCGCCGAGCAGGAAGCCAAACGCGCCACCAACTTGGTGGAAAAAGTGAAAAAAGAAGCGGAACAGAAAATCCTGCAGGCCGAAGCGGAAGCCAAATCTTTGCGCTTGCAGCGCGAAGTGGTGTCTGACAATTTGATTAAGCTGCGCCAAGTGGAAGCCCAACTCAAAGCCATTGAAAAATGGGACGGGCGCATGCCCACCTATATGTCCGGCGGAGAAATGCCGTTCGTCATGGTGAAGTAATTTATTGGTTTGGAAATAAAACCGCGGCTTGCGTTTAAAACGCAGCCGCGGTTTTTTTGAATGTTTTTTCTCGGAGCGGTATTATATTGGGGCCAGGTCCCAATACGGAGAAAAAAAGTTCCTTTTTTCCCTGCTTGTTGCCGCGCGTTAAGAGGGGGAAGCTGGGGCTTGTGGAGCCGTTACAGAACGGCGCACTGTATATGAGCAACAT
>CAMGSK010000047.1 GCA_946061795.1 uncultured Elusimicrobium sp. | reverse complement strand
AAAAAAACTTGGGAGGGAGCCATCGGAGGAACTCTGCTGGCGGTGGGAGGCGCGCTGCTGATGCGTCATTTGTTCCTGCCTAATTTCAGCGTGCAGTCGGCGATATGGCTGGGACTGCTGGTGGCCGTGGTGGGCCAAGTGTCAGATTTGGCGGAATCCGTCCTTAAACGCAGCACGGGTGTAAAAGATTCCTCCAATTTACTGCCCGGGCACGGCGGATTTTTAGACCGCTTTGATTCGTACTTGCTGCTCGCGCCCATTTTCTATTACGTGGTGTTGTTCGCGCTATGAAAAACATCATTGTTTTGGGTGCCACAGGGTCTATCGGCACGTCCGCGCTGGACGTGATTGCACGGCTGGGGCCGGATTACCGCGTGCTGGGCATGAGCGCCAACCGCAACGCCGAACTGTTTTTAAAGCAAATTCACTTTTTTAAACCCCGCTTTGCCGTGGCCTTGGACCCGGCCGCTTACGAAACCCTCAAAGGCCAAATGCCCCAAGGCACCCGGCTGTTGCCGCCGGAAATGGAAAGTTTGACGTTTTTATCCTCTTTGCCTTCTGCAAATTTGGTCATTAACGGGCTGGTAGGCGCGGCGGGATTTCAGCCGCTTATTGCCGCCATCAAAGCGGGCAAAACCATCGCGCTGGCCAACAAAGAGCCCATGGTCATGGCCGGCCAGACCGTTATGCAGGAGTGCAAACGCTGGAACGCCACTATTATCCCCGTGGACAGCGAACCTTCGGCCATTTTTCAATGCATGGAAGAAACCGACGCAAACAATTATGACAAAGCCAACGATTCCATTTCCCGCGTATTTCTGACCGCCTCCGGCGGCCCGTTTGCCCGCAGAAAACAGGCTTTGTCCACCGTCACGCCGGAAGAGGCGCTCAACCACCCGCGCTGGAAAATGGGTAAAAAAATCACCATAGACTCCGCCACGCTGATGAACAAAGGTTTTGAAGCCATTGAAATCATGAATTTGTTTTCCCTGCCGGAAGAAAAGGTGCAAATCGTCATTCATCCCCAGTCGCTGATTCATTCCGCGGTGGAATATGTGGACGGAGCGATTTTGGCAGAGATGAGCGAACCCGACATGCGCATTCCCATCCAATACGCCATTACGTATCCCAAACGTATGCCCAGCCCGGTGAAGCCGCTTAATTTGTTCCAGGCGCAAAAACTGGAATTTTTTGAACCGGACTTTGACCGCTTTCCCTGTCTGGAGCTGGCCTTGGCCGCGCAGGCCAAAGGCAGCATATTCCCGGCGGTGCTCAGCGCAACGGACGAAGTGGCCGTGGACGCGTTTTTAAAACGCCAAATCAAATTTACGGATATTCCCAAGCTGATTTACAGCGTGCTGAAGGAAACCTACGGCCGCGCAGGCCGCGTCACGCTCAACCAAGCCGCGGAAGCCGACGCCTGGGCGCGCGAAAAAGCCTTGGCCAATTTGGCGGAGAAAAAATACAAAAAAGCCGTTTTATAAGGAGTAAACATGTTGCTTTCTATCATTGCCGTGTTGGTCGCCTTGAGCCCCATTGTCATCATCCACGAATTCGGGCATTTTATCGCCTGCCGTTTGACGGGCATCGGGGTAAAAGAATTTTCTTTCGGCTTCGGCAAAGTCCTGTGGCACAGAAAATCATCCAAAGGGACGGATTTTCAAATACGCGCCATTCCTTTCGGCGGTTTTGTAGAACCCGAAGGCAAAATGTTTGTGGAGGAAGGAGACGAAGCCCCCAAACCTTCCGAATTCGCCGCTAAAAAATGGTACGCCAAATTTTTCATGGTGGTTAACGGCGCGCTGTTCAACTACGTGCTGGCCGCACTGATTTTCGGCGTATTAATCTATTTAAGAGGCATGCCGGAGAATGACCCGGCCAAGCTGGCGCCGCGCGTGGGTGAAGTGGCGGCCGGATATCCGGCAGAGAAAATCGGCCTGAAAGAAAACGACCTCATCACTTCCGTGGACGGCCAAAACGTCCGCAGCTGGCAGGAACTGACCTCCGCCATACAAAAAAGAAACGGAGATTTGTCTTTATCCGTCAAACGCGGAACGGACACTCTGTCCCTGACCGCAAAAGACGCGGATTTTCTCCCCTCCAAACCCGCCGTGCTGGGTATCGGCGCACAGGCGGAACTGAAACCCGTCGGAGCGGCGGAAGCGGCATGGCTGGGCGTTTACCAATGCTGGTTCTGGACCAAATTTTCGCTCTCGTCCATTTGGCAAAGCGTCAGCCGCAAAAAAGCGCCGGATTTGGCCGGGCCTATCGGCATTGTGAACATTATTCATAAATCCGTACATACGGGTCTGTTTAACTTTGTGTTTCTTATCGCCATGCTTTCGCTGGCCGTAGGCATGTTTAATTTGTTTCCCATTCCCATATTGGACGGCGGATACGCGCTGGTGTATTTATGGGAAGGATTGACGGGCAAACTGCCCTCCGCCAAAATGATTGAACGCGCCGCCACGGTGGGATTTTATATTTTGATCCTGCTGGTGGTGTATGCGTCTTATTCGGACATTAAACGGATTTTCTTTAACAAACCCAAAACCGCCGCCGCGCAAACGCAGGCGGAAAACGCGCCCGCACGGACGGACGCCGCACAAGAAGGCAAATAATGTATCAGACAAGACTCGTAAAAGTAGGACCTTACACCCTGGGTACAGGGCATCCCGTGCGCGTGCAAAGCATGTGCAACACCGACACGCGCGACGCCGCCGCCACCGCCGCCCAAATCAACGCGCTGGAAAATGCCGGCTGCGAAATCAACCGTGTGGCCGTGCCGGATATGCAGGCCGCGCTGGCGTTGGGCGAAATCAAAAAACGCATTTCTTCCCCTCTGGTGGCCGACATTCATTTTGATTATAAACTGGCTTTGGAAGCCATCAGACAGGGCGTGGACAAAGTCCGCATCAACCCGGGCAACATCGGCTCCGTGGAAAATACCAAAGAAGTCGTGCGCGCCTGCGCGGACAAAAACGTCGCCATACGCATCGGCGTAAACGCCGGCAGTGTCAAATACCTTAAAAGCGTGGAAGGGCGCATGGAACTTTCCGACCAAAAATGGGCGGAAGTAATGGTCAACGAGGCGCTGGAGCAGGCCAACATTTTGGAACAGTTGAATTTCAAAAACGTGGTGGTGTCGCTTAAGTCGGACAATTTCAAACGCACCGTACTGGCCAATGAACTTTTTGCTTCCCGCAGCGACATCCCGCTTCACATCGGTTTGACCGAAGCCGGCAGCTTTTTGAGCGGCACGGTAAAAAGCGCGGTGGCATTGGGCACGCTGCTGCAAAAAGGCATCGGCTCCACCATCCGCGTGTCATTGACGGAAGACCCGCGTATGCAAGTGCGCGCCGCATATGAAATTTTAAAAGCCGTCGGCCTGCGCGAGTTCGGCCCCAACATCATCTCCTGTCCCACCTGCGGACGCACGCAAGTAGATGTGACGGGCACTGTACACGCACTGGAAGAAAAAATTTACTCCGACAAAGAACTCCTGCGTTTGTCCACCGGGCTGAAAATAGCCGTGATGGGCTGCATCGTCAACGGGCCCGGAGAAGCGCGCGACGCGGACTTCGGCATCGCCGGAGGCAAAGGCGAAGGGCTTTATTTTGAACACGGCAAAACCATGTTCAAACTGCCGCAGGAAAAATGGCTGGATTTTTTGATTGAAAAAATCCGCGAATTCGGCCGGAAATAAATCCGGGACGAAAGCCGCCCGGCCCGTCGCATGTAAAAAACGATACATTTAAAAACCGTTTATATTAAGAGGAATACCATGAAACTCTCCAACTATTACGTACCTACGCTAAAAGAAGCGCCCAAAGACGCGGACAATCTCTCCGCCAAACTCATGATACGCGCCGGCCTCATCCGCAAGCTGGGCAGCGGACTGTACGAGTGGCTGCCGCTGGGGCTGAAAGCCTTGAAAAAAGTGGAAAACATCATCCGGGAAGAAATGGACCGCGCGGGCGCGGCGGAAGTGTGGCTGCCCGTGGTGCAGCCCAAAGAACTGTGGGAAGAAACGGGCCGCTGGGAACATTTCGGCAATCAGCTTTTGAAAGTGGAAGACCGCAAAAAGGCCGAGTTCTGCGTCGCGCCGACCGCCGAAGAAGTCATCACGGACCTGGCCCGCAAAGACATTTCCTCTTATAAACAGCTGCCCGTGTGCCTTTATCAGTTCGGCACCAAATTCCGCGATGAAATCCGCCCCCGCTTCGGCGTAATGCGCGCGCGCGAATTTTATATGAAAGACGCGTATTCCTTCTGCGCCACGCCCGAGCAGGCCGCGGACTGGTACCAACGCATGTATGACGCATACCAACGCATTTTCACGCGCTGCGGATTTAAATTCACAGCCGTGGAAGCGGACACCGGCGCGATCGGCGGCAGTTCTTCGCATGAATTTATGGTGCTGGCCGACAACGGAGAGGACGCCATCGCCGTCTGCCCCGCCTGCGGATACTCCGCCAATACGGAAAAAGCCGAAGTCATGGCCCCCGTCTGCTCGCTAAACGAAGCCGAATTTAAACCCATGGAAAAACGTCCCACGCCCAAAGCCTACACGGTGGAAGACGTGGCGAAACTTTTAAACGTAAGCACGAACAAACTGATCAAACTGCTGGTATTTACCGCCGACGGCGAACCGGTGGTGGCGCTGGTGCGCGGAGACCACGAACTCAACGAACCCAAACTGCGCGCCCTGCTTAAATGCACGGAATTGGAAAAAGCCAGCGAAGAAGTTTACACGCAGGTGACGGGTTCCCCCGTCGGATTTGCCGGTCCGCAAGGTTTGAAAGCGCGCAATCCGAAAATCAAAATTTTCGCCGACAATTACGTCAAATGCGTCGTCAACGGCGTGGCCGGAGGCAATGAAACGGACGTGCACGTCATCAACGTCAACCCGTCGCGCGACATAGAAGTGGACGCGTACTGCGATCTGAAAATCGCTTCCGCCGGGGACAAATGCGCCCGCTGCGGAGCCGAATTTACCTTTACGCGCGGCATAGAAGTCGGCCATGTGTTCAATTTGGGCACCAAATATTCCGCCGCCATGAAAGCCGAATTTTTGGACGAAAACCAAAAATCCAATCCGTTCATCATGGGCTGCTACGGCATCGGCGTCAGCCGCGTACTGGCCGCCGCCATTGAACAAAGCCACGACGACAACGGCATCATCTGGCCCCAACCCATTGCGCCGTTTGACGTGGCGCTGGTCGCCATTGACTACGACTCCAACCCGGACGTGAAAAAAGCCGCGGACGAACTCAACGACAAACTGGAAGCGGCGGGGCTGAGCGTATTAATGGATGAGCGCGACGAACGCCCGGGCGTAAAATTCAAAGACGCCGACCTTATGGGCCTGCCGCACCGCGTGGTGGTCAGCAGCCGCACAGTCAAAGACGGCCAGTTTGAATACAAAAAACGCGCCGACAAAGACTCCGTCCGCAAAGACTTGGCCCAAACGGATGCGTTTGTTGAAGAACTGAAAAAATAAACGCGCCGCGCAAAAGCCGGATTTTCCTGCACAAACCCCGCCCGTAAGGCGGGGTTTTTTCCGTCCGGCGCGCCAAAAGTGCTATCATATATTTATGATCATTGATGACGAAAAACTGCAACGAACTTTGGAAAAAGCAAAGTCCCATACGGACGCCGAAGTGACGGATATTTTACACAAAGCCAAACAACTCAAAGGCCTCTCTTTGGCCGAAGCCGCTGTACTGCTCAACGTGACGGACAAAACGCTTCTGCAAAAACTTTTTGACGCGGCGAAATACGTCAAGGAAGCCATTTACGGCAACCGCATTGTGCTGTTTGCACCGCTTTATATTTCCAATATTTGCACCAACGAATGCATTTACTGCGCGTTCCGCCGCAGCAACACCGCGCTCAAACGCCACGCCAGCACGCAGGATGAAATCCGCCAGGAAGTGACCGCCCTCTTGCAGCAGGGCCACAAACGCATTTTAATGGTGGCGGGAGAAGCCTATCCGGGCGGCGGGCTGCAATACGTCTATGACAGCATTAAAACCATTTATGACACGCGCTGGAACGGGCAGAACATCCGCCGCGTCAACGTAAACATCGCTCCGTTGACGGAACCGGAATTTGAAGAACTCAAGAAGTGCAACATCGGCACCTACCAACTGTTCCAGGAAACCTACCACAAAAAGACTTATGAACAGCTGCACATCGCCGGCGCGAAAAAAGATTATCAGTTCCGTTTGGACGCCATGGACCGCGCCCTGCAGGCCGGCATCAACGATGTGGGTATCGGACCTCTTTTGGGTCTCTATGACCATAAATATGAAATTTTGGCCACGCTGGCCCATTCGTTCTATTTGGACGAAACGTACGGCGTGGGTCCGCACACCATTTCCATTCCGCGCATTGAACCGGCCGAAGGCTCGGATTTCAGCCTTCATCCCAACGACGTGCTGACGGATGACGACTTCAAAAAATGCGTGGCTGTCCTGCGTTTGGCGGTGCCTTATACGGGCATCATTTTAAGCACGCGCGAAACCCCGGCCATGCGCAACGCCTGCCTGGAACTGGGCGTATCGCAGATTTCCGCCGCGTCCCGCGTCAATCCGGGCGGTTATTCTTACGACAAAGACAACGGCAGCCAATTCACGCTGACCGACGACCGCTCCCTGGCCGAAGTGATAGACGCCGTGGCCGACGCCAAACACATGCCGTCCTTCTGCACCGGCTGCTACCGGCTGGGACGTGTGGGTAAAGACTTTATGGATATGGCCAAACCGGGCCTTATTAAAAAGCACTGCTTGCCCAACGCCATGTTTACTTTTGCCGAATATCTGGAAGATTTCGCGCCGGCCGCGCTGAAAGCCAAAGGATATGCGCTGATAGAAAACACGACCAAAGAAAACTTTGCCGAAGGCACCCCCATACGCAAGATGATAGAGGACAACCTGTCCAAAATCAAAAGCGGGAAACGGGACCTGTACTTCTAATCGTCCGCACCGATTCACGCCCCGGGATCTCCCGGCCCGGGGCGTTTTTATGTCCAAACATCGTTTCCGGCAGAACCCCAAGACGCAACCTCCTGCACGCCTGCGCAAAAAGATATAAAATATAATTCATGGACGATACGCTGATCAATACGTTGTTTGAGCGGTTTTCCGCGGGGCGCACCCCGGACAAGACCGATTTTAACGCTTCCAAAATGTTTTCCCTTCTGGAGGACCCCTTCGGCATTTGGTGCGCGTTCCACGCTCCCGAAGGAGCCGCCGTTTACGAACAAAACCGCTACGAAAATCTGAAAGTCCGAACGGACCGCAACAGCCGCGACCAATGGATACGCGAACATTTCCCGGGCGTGGAATTTGTCCGCGCCGATAATGACACCGACCGTTTTAAAGGTACTTTGCGCGCCATGGCCGAAGGCAAACCCGCCGTGGCCAACGCCGCTCTGTGGAACCTGCCCAAAAACGTGTACGGAAGCATGAATTTACTCGTCCGTTCAGAGGAAGGCGCCAGCGTATTCGGCCCCTATCATTACCGTTTGGTTCAGTTCAAACGGGCGCACGATTTAAAAGAACATTATGCGCTGCAGGTTTCCCTCTTAAATCACATTCTCTCCGACGTTCAGAAATACACGCCGCGCTACAGCCGCGTGGAACTCAAAGGGAAAACGGTGGACGTGGATTACTTAGAGCACGAAGAACGCTTAAACCGGGAATTGGCGTATTTCCGCATGATACGCGACGGAAAAGCCCGCCCCGAAGCCCACAAGCCGCCCAAAGCGGCCGCTTCCCCGTGGAGGGTGTATGCCAACAAAGTGGTGGCCGAAAGCAAAGATTTGCAAATGCTGCCCTCGCTCAGCGCGGAAATGCGCCAGTGCCTGAAAATCTGCGGACTGCATACCACCGACGACGTAGCGCACGCCGGCCTGGAGAAAATACGGGAAATTTTGGAAGAACCCTTCGCCACGGACGCGTATTACAATTCCATGGCGTATCTGCACAACAAACCCGTTCTGCGTGAAGAAGGACATTTCCCCCCTCCCGTTAAAAAACGCAATCTTTATTTTGACTTTGAGGCCACGGAAACCTTTACCAAAGAAAACACCTCTTTTGTCTATCTCATCGGCATTTGGGACAAAGAAGAAGACAAATACGTCTCTTTCGTGGCCAAAACGCCGGAAGAAGAAATTAAAATTTTTGAACAGTTTTACGATTATATCACAGACCCCGAAAACACAGTCCTCTACCACTGGACGGAATACGAAGCCAAAAAAATGCGCAAAATGGCGCAGGAAAACAAACATGACGAGCAAAAACTCAACCGCTTGGTCAGCCTGTGCTACGATTTGAAAGTAGCCGTCAACAAAGCCTTCTATCTTCCCGCGCCCAGCTTTTCCTTAAAAGCCGCCGCGCCGGCATTTGGGTTTAACTGGAGGCAGGATGACTGCGGCGCAATGGACAGCATGGTGTACTTTACCAGCTGGCTTAAAAACGGCAACGACGAATTGCTCAAAAAAGTGCTCATGTATAACGAAGACGACTGCAAAGCCATGCTGGATCTGGAAAATAAACTCAAAGCCGCCGACGTATTAAAATTAAAATGAAAAAAGAACTTTGCGTTTTAAAAGAATGTCTGCTTACCGCCGGCGCGCTGGCGCGCAAGCGGCAGGGCAAAGTGAGCTATGAGCTCAAAGGCCGCGCCAATTTGGTCACGCAGGCGGATGTAGCCTGCCAAAAGGCCGTTTTAACGCTCATTAAAAAAAATTTCCCGGACCATGATTTTCTGGCCGAAGAAAACGGCCTTAAAAACACCGGCTCGGACTGGAAATGGGTCATAGACCCCATTGACGGCACCACCAATTACGCCCACACCGTACCGCACTTTTCCGTTTCCGTCGCATTGGCGCACAAGAACCAAATTGTTCTGGGCGGCGTGTACGACGCGAGCAGCAACGAATTGTTTCTGGCACAAAAAGGAAAAGGCGCCACGCTCAACGGCAAAAAAATCCGCGTTTCCTCCGTACCTAAATTAGAAAACGCCCTGCTGGTGACGGGTTTCCCCTATGTACGGGAGCGGCGGATAGACGGACTGCTTACACGCTTCAAACGTTTCATCCTTTCTTGTCACGACGTACGCCGGCTGGGTTCGGCAGCGTTGGATTTGTGTTGGGTGGCCGCGGGACGCTTTGACGGATATTGGGAAGACGCTTTAAATCCCTGGGATGTATCCGCCGGAAAATTGATTTTAGAAGAAGCAGGCGGGAAAATAACGGACTTTTCCAACAAAAAATGGACCCGTCTGGAATCTTTCGGCGCGCAAACGCTGGCTACAAACGGCAAGATTCACAGGGAAATGTTTGATATAATAAAGAAGGACTCGCTTTAAACACGGCGGACGCAGGCGCGGACCGCTTATGCAGCAAGGGTTTGCTAACTTATTGAGGTTTCTATGTCTATCAGCGTCGTCAAACAATACAGCGTATTCCTATCCAATCAGCCCGGAACGCTGAAAAATTTCGCGGAATTGTTCGTAAAGGAAAAAGTGAACCTTATCGCTATCGCCTCCGACGTGCGTTTTGACGCGGCCGTCGTGCGTGCGGCGGTTCACTATAACAGCGAAATCAGCCACGCCCTGACCAAAGCCGGATACACCAGCGTCAAAACAGACGCCATTTGCATTGACGCGCCCGATCGTGTAGGCTTGGCGTTTGACATCGGCGCGGTACTGCATGCCAAAGGCATCAACATCACCTCCATTTACGGGGCCAGCACCACTGCGGGACGCACCCGCTTTATTCTGGTGGTAAGCAACATCACCCAGGCGCTCAGTGCGCTGGAAAGTTCCGGTCTGTTTTAGTTTCTTCTTAACAAGCCAAAAACCCCGGGTTTTTATTATTATTTCTTCCTTGTTCCAACTATCCGGAAAAGGCTCATTCTGAGAAAAATCGACAATGGTCCGGGGATTCTTCCGGGATTTTCCAGACACATAAATATCCCCCGGTAAAACCGGGGGATATTTATGTAGCAATTCCGCAAAATATCATTGCCGCAAATACCACTCC
>CAMGSK010000046.1 GCA_946061795.1 uncultured Elusimicrobium sp. | reverse complement strand
CCCGCGAGCCGGGCGGCACGCCCACGGCCGAAAAAATCCGTCAAATTGTCCTGGAGCCCGGACTGGATGTGCGCCCCGTGGCCGAATTGTTGCTTTATGAAGCCAGCCGCGCCCAGCACACGCAAGAGAAAATTATTCCCGCTCTGCAGGAAGGAAAAGTGGTCATTTGCGAACGCTATACCATGTCCACCTGCGCTTATCAGGGCTATGCCCGCGGCATTGATTTGAAATTAATTGATACGGTCAACGATATCGCCACCACCGGACTCAAACCGGATTTGACGCTGGTGTTTTTGATGTCGGATAAATATTTCGCCTCTCGCGGAGAATATTTGTTTTCCGACAGATTGGAACGCGAAGACAAAGAGTTCCGCCAAAATATGCGCCAGGGCTATAAAAACATGGTGGAGCGGACGGAAAACGCCTATTTGATAGATGCGGACGCGGACGTGGAAGCTGTCCGCGCACGCGTTATTGAATTATTACAAGAGAAGCATATTACCGATTTATGTCTTTCCAAGAAGTCTTAGACCAACCCGCCGCCGTGGCATATTTGCAAAAGTGCGTCCTGGGCCGTGCGCCGCAGGCGCTCTTGTTTTGCGGGCCCTCCGGCGTTGGGAAAAAAAAGGCCGCTCTGGAGTTGGCCAAAGCTTTGAACTGTCTGGACCCGCAGGCGCGCCAAACCGGGGACTCCTGCGGTTTGTGCGCCCATTGCCGCGCCATAGAGCAGGGAACGTATCCGGACGTGCTGGTGGCGGATTTTTTATACCAAGCAAGACTGGAACTGAAGAAAGAACCTTCGGATAAAAATTACGAAGAGGAATTGGAAAAAGAACTGGCCAAACAGCAGCGCATTAAAGTAGATACGATTCGTGACATAACCGCCAAAAGCCAGCAGAAAAGCGCCGCCGGCGGATGGAAAGTGTTTATTGTGGATGAAGCGCAGAGCATGCAGGCCGAAGCGGCTAACGCGCTGTTAAAATTTATTGAAGAGCCCCCGCAAAAAACGCTCTGGGTTTTGTTGACGGATAAAAAAGCGGCCATGCTCAAAACCATTTTGTCGCGCTGCCAGCCTTTGCAATTTGCGCCGCTGCCGCCGGCTACGTTGGAAACGCTTTTGCGGCAAGTGGCGCCGCAAACGCCAGACCCCGCTTTGGCGGCCCGGTATGCCCAGGGGTCTCTGACGCGCGCTTTGCGTGCGGCCGACGCCTTGGAAATTTTGCAGGCGGCTCCTCAGGGGCCCGCTTGGCCCGCGGCGGTGGCGGCGGCTTTGCCGCGCGTGACGACTGCGGCGCGCCAAAGCGCCCAGGCCGTGCTGGACGTGGCCATATTGGCCGCTTACCGGCAATGGATGCAATCGCCCGGCGCTTCCCGGGGCGAAGTCTTGCGCCGGATTTTAAAAAAACTGGAAGATTATAAAACGGCCGTTCAGCGCAACGTATCGCCCGCGCTGACGGTGGAAACGGCTCTGATGAGCCTGGACAATGCGGGCGTACGGATTTTTGAATAACGGAGAATGTATGAGCAAAAAATTTTTTGTGACCACCCCTATTTATTACGTCAACTCTGTGCCGCATATCGGCCATGCGTACACGACGATTGCGCTGGATATTTTGGCGCGCCACAAACGCCAGAAAGGGCTGGACGTGCACTTTTTGACCGGTACGGACGAACACGGCGCAAACATTGAGAAATCCGCCGCCGCGCAAAACGTCAGCCCCAAAGAATGGACGGACAATGTTTCGGCCCAGTACCGGGAAATGTGGAAAGAACTGAATATTTCTTATGACGATTTTATCCGCACCACTGACCCTAAGCATGAGCATGTAGTGCAGGCCGTATTTGAAAAACTCTTGAAACAAGGAGATATTTACAAAGGCTCCTATTCCGGAAAATATTGCCTCTCCTGTGAGCAATATTATGACGAAAGCGAAATGCTGGAAGGCGGTCTTTGTCCCGTGCACAAACGCCCGCTGACCGAGGTGCATGAAGACACGTATTTCTTTAAACTTTCCAAATATCAGGACGCGCTGCTGAAATTTTACTCCGAACATCCGGATTTTTTGAGCCCCAAATACCGCGCCAACGAAATTATTAATTTTGTCAAAAGCGGTCTGCGGGATTTGTCCGTCACGCGCACCAAAGTCAAATGGGGCGTACCCGTTCCGTCCGATCCGGCGCATACCGTCTATGTGTGGTTTGACGCGCTGATTAACTATATTTCCGCCACCGGTGCGGGGACGCTGCTGTGTGAAGACAAAAAAGAGCATGAGGAACATTTGCGCAAAATCGGCGCGGAGAAATTTGAAGATTTTTGGCCCGCCGATTTGCACATGGTCGGAAAGGAAATTTTCCGCTTCCATACGGTAATTTGGCCGGCCATGCTGATGGCGCTGGGACTGCCGCTGCCCCGCAAAGTGTTTGCCCACGGCTGGTGGACGGTGGAAGGGGAGAAAATGTCCAAATCGTTGGGCAACGTGGTCAACCCGGTGGAAATCGCCCATAAATATGGGGTGGACCCCGTGCGCGCTTTTCTGTTCCGCGAAGTGCCTTTTGGTCAGGACGGGGATTTCTCTATGCTCAGTTTCAAAAACCGCTATAATTCCGATTTGGCCAACAATCTCGGCAACCTTCTTTCCCGCACGCTGAACATGGCGGCGAAGAACGTGGGCGACTTGCCTGCGAAAGCCGCCGCGGGCTCCGCCGTGGAAAAACGCGCGCTGGAAACGGAAAAGGCGATAGACACATATTACGACGAGCTGGCTTTTGACAAGGTGTTGGAAAGCGTGTACGGCTTTGCCGGAGAGTTAAACAAACTGGTGGATGAGAAAAAGCCTTGGGAACTGGCCAAGACCGATAAAGCAGCCGCGGCAGAGGTACTGCTGGAGTTGGTGTGCGGACTGCGTTTCATCGCTGGGTGGCTGGAGCCTTTTATGCCGACGGTGGCCCAAGAGATGAAGCGGCGTTTGGCTCCCGGAAAAATTGAAAAATATCCGCCGCTTTTCCCCCGTTTGGAGGATGACAAAAAATAAGTTTTATCATAAATCCCCGGGCGGAATGCCCGGGGATTTTGGTGAGAGTTTTCGTTCGTTTCCTTGAAAATAGCGGAAGGAAGGCTTATTCTACCCATTATGAAAACATTTTTCTTTTTTATCTTTATAATGGGATTGAGCGCAGCGGCTTTCGGCGCGCCGTTCGGCTCGCTGGTGGAGCCGCAGGAAATAAAATCCGGCGCGCATAAAGAGATGTACTTAATTGATAAAATTGCCGCCGGACGCCCCGTGTCTGTCTGCGTGGACGGGCGTTTGGACAAATATTCTTTATCTAAAGAGCAAATTGCCGCCGCATTAAATTCTTGGTTTAACCATGCGCGGCAGGCGATATCCAAAGCCAAACGTCAGCGGGAGTTTCAAGATTTGCTGCCTGTTTTGTCCAAGGGAGCGACTATCCGTCTGCAAAATTGCGCGAACAGTGCGGATTTCAATCGGTCTTTTGCCCGGGAACTGGCACAAGGGTCTCTCTCTGCGGGGTATGCATACGCTTCTTCTTCGGAAGATTTGAGGATTATTTTGGTAGGTCCTGGCGATATAGAAGACGAAAGATCCTATTTTTCCGAGGGCTCCGTCGGTTCGGTTCCTTATATTGTTTGGAATGTGGAAGACAAACGGGGAACGGATGGACTGGACGTGTTGCGCCATGAACTGGGGCATGCTTTGTCTCTGTCCGACCAATATGCGGAAAGCCGTTTAAATTCCGTGCCGGAGTATGGCACGTCAGATATTCGCTCTTCCATGATGACCGGGGGGAAATTCAGTTGCGATGATGTGGACGGGCTGATTTTTGCTTTGGATTGCATTGCGCAAAAAAACACTTCCCGCGGCGGCGCGGCGGGGTGGCGCAGTTTTTGCCGTCAGCGTGCCGGGCGCAGTTATGCATACTGCAAAACCAAGAACAGGGAAGATTTGCTGTGGGTGTCCAAGGACACGGTTCGCTACGCCCGTTATGACCGGCAGGGAAATTTAACGGCGCATAAAGAGTGGGAACTGTTAAACGACTCCCGGTTGTTCTCTCTTTATCCGCAGGGCATTCCGGCGGCTTCTTCCGAATTGAAAACAGTGTATAAGGGAAGATATGTTTTGTATAAAACAGACGGCCGCGCGGATTATCTTTTCAGCACTCGGCCCGAAGCGGACGCCGACGAGTTTTCTCTTCGTTCAGGCCAAACGCTGATTGTGCGTGCGGACCCGCATTATTCCGTGGCCCTGATACAGGATAAAGAGGGGCTTCGTATTCCTTTGGCCGGAGAAGAGGTGTCTTTTTCAAAATATATGGATAAAACCATAGCCGCAGAAACCAACACGACCGTTGCCAAACGCGGGATGACGGTGCAGTTCTTCTATACGCCGAAAGCCCGTTTTGAATATTATCGGCAGGATGACAAAATGCTGATTTTTATGTTTCCGAAAGATTCCGCCAAATTCTACCTGTTTTTTGACGGCGAAAGAGGAGACGTTCCTTCTTTTGCAGGTTCGGCGGCCGCTCTGCCGGAAGCCGAAGCGTACCCGGTGTTGGACTCCCGTCCGGTTGCACGGGAAGCGGAGGGGCTTATCCGTTCCTCCAATCCGTTATACTTGATATATCACGACCCGGATCGTCCAAAGAATCACAGAGGCGATTATTGCGTCACCGATAAAACACTGCCCGCAAATTTTATGGCCGTTGACCAGTTGGGACGCGACGCGTGGGATTTGCACGGAAAATATCGTCGGTTTTTTGAAGGAACCGTCCAGAATTGGCTGCCGGGCAGTATTGCGGCCGGATTTGCCGTTTCCCCGGAAGAAGAAGCGGAAAGAAATGCCCGGAAGAAACTGAGGCAAAGTATGTCTTCTGGCCGGCCGGGAAGAAAATAATTGGTTGTAAACTTCCGGCCGGGTGAAGTTTTCTATGTTTCCAAGGCCTCTGCCTTGGAAGAGAGAACTCAGCCGCAAGGCGGCCTCTTGAACAAATACATCGGAAAGGAGTATAGTGGTTGTATGAAAAAAACTTTGTTTTTTGCCTTCTTTTTGTTGTTTTCTGCTTTTCCGTTCTCTTCGTTGGTGACGGACGCCTTTGGGGCGGACTACTACCAAGCTTGTCCAGAGACGCGTTGCATAGAAGATCCGAAAGCCGACTTTTTTAAAGCGGTAAAACAATCGGACCGGGCTTCGGTTTTGCGCCTGTTGAGCAAAAACCCGAAACTGGTGTTGGCTACGGACGAGCATTCTATGACGCCGTTTTTATTGGCGGTAAACAGAAAAAACCGGGAAATGGCGAATCTGTTGGCGCAGAAATCTTCCCGCTTGACGGCCCGCGGGGACAAAGGCAACGCTTTTCACATTGCCGCGGCCAATCAGGATGAGCCTATGATTAAGCTGCTGACCAAACTGACGCAGGCAAAAGATGCCGGTTTGACCCGCAAAATGCTCAACTACCAGCGTAATATTTATATGCCTGCTTCCTATTCCAGCAATGACGGAAATTCCCCGCTGCACATAGCAGCGCAAAAGTGCAACCGGCGCATTTACAATTATTATGTCTCTTTGGGAGCGGATGAGTCCGTGCAAAATTCGCTGAAGAAAACCCCCCGGGAAATCATGGTAAACTGTGAAAAGACCCGCCGTCAGATTCAAAAACAAAAAGAAGCCGCCGCCGCCCGACAAAAAGCCGCCGCGCGTATTCCCAAAGATGACGGCATTTGATTTTTCCGCCGTTTTGGGTGTTAGTTTTTTGATAAATTTTGTTTGCTAAAAGACCTCCCCGAACTTTAGGATCGGGGAGGTCTTTAATTTTTGCCGGATTTTTTGCGGCGGCGTTGTAAAGTTCTTTTGTGCCGGGAATGGACGGCATTAACTCAAGTCAATCAGCTTCCAGTTTTTTTGATATAACTCCAACAGCCGTTCTTTAAAAGCGGCGTGTTCCGGTTTTTGAAGCAGGGGGTCTTCTTTCAGCAGTTCGTCCCGGTCCTCTATGGCCCACTGTAAAATATTGCGGTCTTTAAAAAAATCACCCGCTTTAAATTCCAAATCGCCGCTCTGCCGCGTGCCCAATATTTCTCCCGGCCCGCGCAGCTGCATGTCTCTTTCTCCTATTTTAAATCCGTCGCAGGTTTGACAAATAATGCGCAGGCGTTCTTTTGCCACAGAACCCTGATGTCCGGCTACCAAAACGCATTGGCTGGCGTGTTCTCCGCGGCCGACGCGTCCGCGCAGCTGGTGCAGGCTGGCCAGACCGAAGCGTTCGGCGTTTTGAATGACCATGACCGTGGCGTTTGGAACGTCTATGCCTACTTCAATGACGGGAGTGGCCACCAGAATATCCGTTTTGTGCGCGGCGAAATCTTTCATTACGCTTTCTTTTTCCGTCCGGCTCATTTGTCCGTGCAGCATGGCCAGTTTGAAGTGCGGAAAGACTTGTTTTAGTTTTTCAAATTCTTCGCTGACGGCCTTGGCGGAAATATTTTCGCTTTCTTCAATCAGCGGATAGACGATGTAGGCCTGTCTTCCTTTCTGAACTTCTTCCGCCACGATATGGTTGGCGCGGTATTCGTCGGCCGTTTGGGTAAAAATGGGCTGGCGGCCGGGGGGCAGCTGGGTCAGCGTAGAGACGGACAAATCCCCGTAAAATGCCAGCGCCAACGTGCGCGGAATAGGGGTGGCCGTCATGGTCAGCAGATCCAGCCGGGCTGTTTTTTCTTTTAATTTTCCGCGTTGTTTGACGCCGAAACGGTGCTGTTCGTCAATCACCGCCAGACGCAGGTTTTTAAATTTTACGTCGTCTTGAATCAGCGCGTGCGTGCCGACCACAATGGTGACGGAGCCGTCCGCCAGCGCGGCCAAAATCTTTTTTCGCTCCGGCGCTTTGGTGCTGGAAGTAAGCACCGCTACGGGTACTTTCAGCTTTTTAAGCGTTTTTTGAAAGGTAAGATAATGCTGCTCGGCCAAGATTTCCGTCGGCGCCATCAGGGTACTTTGTCCTCCGTTTTCCGCCGCGAGCAGCATGGCCGACAGCGCGACGATGGTTTTGCCCGAGCCTACGTCTCCCTGCAAAAGCCGGTTCATGGGGAGGGGTGACTGTAAATCGGCGAAAATTTCTTTGATGACTTTTTTTTGGCTGTCGGTAAATTCAAAGCCCAAATTTTGGCGGAACGGAGTCAGCAGATTTTTTTTGATTTCATACGTATAACCTTTTAACGCGGTTCGGTTTTGTGTACGCTTGACGCCCCACGCCGTAGCCAAAAGCAAAAATTCTTCATAAGCCAGCCGCGCCCGTGCATTTTCTAATTCGGACAGACTGTTGGGAAAATGCACCGCCCTCAGGGCCTGTGCACTGCTTATAAAACCGCGTTTTTCCGCTAAGGAAGGGGGAAGAATATCCTGCTCGGATTTTGCTTCGCTTTCTTGCAAAGATTCGTATATGTATTGGCGCAGGGCTTTGTTGGAGAGTCCTTCCGTCAACGCGTATATGGGCGTGATGCGTCCTGCATGCAGCGCCGCTTCCTCTCCGGCCGGATAATATTCTTCTACGGTGATTTTGTCGTCAAAAAAATTATTCCGGTTTTCTTTGCGTCCGATAACCCAAATCTCTGCGTTGATTTTAAAATCTTTTTTTAATGCGGCGAACGGATCAAACCGGAAAGCCCGAAAAGAGCGTTTTTTAAACCATGTGCATTCAATTTGCCGGTTTTGGCCGTCGGTCAGAAAAGCTTTGAAAATCAATACGGACCTCGCGGGCACAAGCTGCGTGCGTAAAACGCGCCCTTTGAACACCGTCAGAGACGCGGGGTTTAAGCCGGCATTGGGGGCGTTTTCTCTCCGGTCCTGGTAGGCCCGGGGATAATAGTGGCGCAGATCGGATAAAGAAAATATGTCCAACCGTTCAAACAGTTTTGCTTTGGCCGGGCCTACGCCCTTTAGATGCAACAGTCCGCTCATACGTTTATTTTACTAATATTTGATACAATGAAAAAAAAGGAGGCTCCAAATGAATTTAGAAATCATTTCTTCCCAGGTCAGTGCGCATTTTGTGACGTTGGCCGAACAAACCGGCCGCGTATTGGGTTCTCTGGCGTTGGCTTTGCTGATTTTGGTTATCGGACTGTATGTTTCCCGTTTTGCCGGTTCTTACGTTAAAAAATTCTTAAATAAAATTTCATTTGACGAAAAAACTTCCAAGTTGGGCATTAACGAATTGTGCGTGCGTTTCGGGCTGGGGAAATCGCCCACCTATATTATTTCCTTCGTGCTGGCCTGGGCCGTAATTTTTTACGCCGTCGTGCTGGCCGCCGACGTGCTGCATCTGACCATTATCCGCAATTTGTTCACCCGGTTTCTGGAATTTATTCCCACCCTCTTCGTTTCCGTGCTTATTCTGTTTGCAGGTCTTTTGTTCGGAAAACTGCTGGGCAATATTATTGAAAATTCCGCCAACGCCAATAATCTCAAAGGCGGCGTGCTGATGGCGCGCGCGGTGTATGCGTTTGTGGTCTTTTTCTGCGCGCTCATCGCGGTGGAAAATTTGGGCCTTGCCACGCAGTTGGTCAACAATATCGCCGTGGTGGTTTTGGCATCTTTGGGCTTGGCTTTCGCCATTGCGGCCGGATTGGGAGCCAAACCGCTGGCGGAGGAGTTCCTGCGCGGCATGTTTGACAAAGAACTGCACAAGTCGGATAAATAAACTGGTTTTTAGATCTCTCAAAAAGTTTTCCGTTGGGAGGAACTATGAAGAAGCTTTTTGTTTCTCTTTTCCTTTTTTGTGCGCCTGCGCTGGCCTTCGGCGCAAATTGGGCCTTTTTGGAAGATGTTGACGAACCCTCTCCAAACGTCTCTCCTTCCGCCAATTCTTCGGGTACCGGTTCCCGCTATCTGCTGCACCGGGTGCTGGCGGGCAATCCCCTGCGCGTTTGGGTGACGGACGGCGACCCCGCCGCCGTTTTGCACCGAGGGGAAAAAGGGGACGAAGCCAAAATCGGCAAATACGAACGTCTCGTTTCTGAAAATTACGCACGTTGGTTTTCGGAGCCGGCCAAAATCATTCGTTCCTCAGGCCGCGAAGTGGAATTTGCGGATGTGCTGCCGGTTTTGGACCGGGGAATCTCCGTGCAGTTTGTTAACGGCAAACAAAGTCCGGATTTGATTGTTTCGGCATTAACATTAGAAGAGCTGTGGGAACTTTGTCAAGGGGCCGGATGTCACTGCGGCCCGGCCGACAGTGAATGGGGCGTGCATCAAATTTTTCTGCCAAAGCCTGATTTTTGGCACAAATATAATCTCAAACAGATTGGACAGCATGAGACGGGACATTCATTGGGACTGTCGGACCAATACAAAGAATTCCGCAGCGTAAATTCCCATCCTCTATATCATACGGATATCTCCCAAAAAAGCGTGATGGATACGACATCCCCCTCCATTACTTGCGATGATGCGGACGGGATCATTAATCTGATTGATTTGCTGCGGGGTTCTTCCCGCGGAGGCGAACTGGGCTGGCGCAGTCTGTGCCGGAAAAGTAAAACCTATTATGTGAAAGGAAAGCCGGTGTCGGCCGGTCCCTATGCGGTAAAACTGAGGGACAACGGGAAAAAGTGGATTTTGCAGATATCCCGTCCCGGAGAACAGATAAAAGAAGCGGAGCTCCCGTTGGATTTGCAGGCCGGCCTGTCCCCTTTTGTTTTGTTAAAGGAAACGGTGAGAGAACAGGATGCCGCCGGACGGACGGTATTTGCACAAGGACCGGACGGCGAAGAAATTTACTATTCTTATGTGTATGACAAGCGCATCCGGCTGGTGACGCGCAAAGGACGGGTCCTGCTGGGAGAAGTCACGACTGCAGAGTGGGAAAAGGGGCGTTTACGCCAAAAAACCCAAATGAATTATTTCGGAGAAGAGGGCGGCTGTTCCATGGCCGGCTGGAGAAAAGAAGGCCGCGGGAAAAATAAGAAAGGGAGCGCTTTTTATGAAAAACACGATTCTTCCGGCTCAATAACGGAGTCGCGTTATGTGGATTTTAACAGAAACGGCAGTGTGTCCGACCCTTTAAACAG
>CAMGSK010000045.1 GCA_946061795.1 uncultured Elusimicrobium sp. | reverse complement strand
AAAACCATTGGCAGCAACATGCCTGCATACAATGCCAATTATTACTGCAATACCACCTCCGCCCCGCGCACGGCTTCCCACACGCAGGCCAACGCTTTTGGAGCATTCAAATCATCTTCCATGGCGGCCCGGAATTTCGTTTTGGCGGTTTCCAGCCTCGGCGTCAAAGGCAAATGCTGCGTACGGGCCGTTTCGGCGGCCTTGGCCGCTTCCCGCCGCAGCGTCTGCAGACTCTTACGCGCGGAATCCAGCGATTCATAGGTAAATTCCAATTGCGTCCGGTAATGCGCCGTCAGGCACAAATAACGGTAATCCAACGGGTCATATCCCTTGTCGCGCAAGGTTTGCAGCGTGACAAACGTGCCGCCGGATTTGGACATTTTGCCCGCACGAAGCACCAGAAATTCCCCGTGCACCCAATAGTTCACATATTTTTGGCCCGTGGCGGCTTCGCTTTGCGCGATTTCATTGGTATGGTGCACGGACACATGGTCAATGCCGCCGCAGTGAATATCCACCGTGTTGCCCAAATATTTCATGGCCATGGCGGAGCATTCCACATGCCAGCCCGGGAACCCTACTCCCCAGGGGCTGTCCCATTCCATTTGGCGTTTTTTGTCTTTGGGCGAGAATTTCCAAAGTGCAAAATCGGTTGGGTTGCGTTTTTCTTCACTCATTTCCACGCGGGCGCCGCCTTTGAGCCCTTCCAAACGGCTGCGGCCCACCAGCGCGTCGTAGTGCGGGAATTTGGACGTGTCGTAATAAATCCCGTCGGAAGTGCGGTACGTGTACCCTTTTTCTTCCAGCGTTTTCACCAGCGCAATCATTTCCGGAATATGCGCCGTGGCGCGGCTGATGATGTTCGGACGCGTGCAGTGCAGCGCATCGTAATCTTCAAAAAATTTTTGTTCGTAAAATTTGGCAATGTCCCACGCGCTTTTGCCTTCGCGCGCCGCGCCCACTTCCATTTTGTCTTCTCCGTCATCGGCGTCGGACACCAAATGTCCCACGTCCGTCACGTTCATGACGTGTTTAAGCGGGCGGCTGAGGCGCAGCGTCCGTCCCAACAGATCCTCAAAAATATACGTGCGCATATTGCCGATATGGGCGAAATTATACACCGTCGGCCCGCAGCAATACATGGTGGCCTGTGCGGCGTTTAAGGGAACAAATTCTTCTTTCCGGCGGGACTGCGTATTATAAAGCTGCATTTTGTTTTGCCTCTTCAAGCAAGGTATTATACTGCTGCACTAACGTTTGAAAAAATAAATCACAGGTGGGCTGGCCCACATCGCTGGCGGCCTGCTCTCCCAAGATACAGCTGACTTCAATGTCAGAGAGCGGGTTGACCGCGCCTACGCTGGAAATGGAATACGTAAACCCGGCGGGGCGGTACGTGCGCAGCGCTTTTTTATAGGCCGCGTCCAACGCTTTTTGAAACAACGCCATATTTTTGGAATTGGCCGACGCACCCAGTTTAACGCGCTTGGCCGCCGCCACGACGGTCACGTCCGTATAACGGCCGTAAGAGGAAGCGATTTCTTCAGAGGTAAAATCCTCGTCTTCTCCCGGAACGTTCTCCTCCGGGTTCTCTGCCTCGCCCAAAATGCTGGGCTCGGGCAAAGAAGCGGTGTAATCGTCTCCGCCCGGCACGGTAAAAGGCCGCTCATACGCGCCGTAATCAATGCCCGTATATTTGCGGCGGGAAGTGTAATTTTCCGTGCTGGCGCATCCGGCCAAAAGCAAAAACGCGCCCAGCGCCAACAAAAAAGTTTTTTTCATTTTTTCTCTCCGATAATTACCGTAGCCGCCGCATGGCACACGGCCGCTTCTCCGCGGCCGATTTCTCCCACGCGCTCATGGCTTTTGGACTTAAAGCTTACGTCGCTTTCGTCTAAATTAAAAATCCTCGCCAAAGACGCGCGCACCGCCGCGTAATGCGGACTGATTTTAGGCTCCTGCGTGACCAGCGTCGCGTCTATATGCACCGGCCGAGCGCCGTTCTCTTTCAGCAGCGCCAATACGCGCCGGGCGATTTCCTTGCTGTCTATGCCTTCTATGGTCGGATCCGTCGGCGGGAACAAAAGGCCTATTTCCCCCAAACACGCCGCGCCCAACAGCGCGTCGCATACGGCATGGAGCACCACGTCTCCGTCGCTGTGGCCCAAGAAGCCCTTGTCATGGGCAATTTCTACCCCGCCCACGATAAATTTGCGGCCCGGCACCATTCGGTGCAAATCAAAGCCAAATCCCGTGCGCTGGCGCGCACCGGCCTGCAAAAAAGCTTCCGCCATAACCAAATCCTCCGGCGTGGTGATTTTCAAATTTTTATAATCGGACGGCTCAATTTTCACATTGACGCCCAACCGCTCCACCAGTTGGGATTCATCCGTCGCGTCCTGCAAATAACCAAATTTGTCCAATGCCCGGCGCAAGATGTCCGCGCGGTAGCACTGCGGCGTTTGAGCCGCCCACAGCACGTTGCGCTCCAGCGTACGTTCCACCGCGCCTGCGCGCACCACTTTGATCGTATCTTTTACCGGCACGGCCAAAACGGACGCTCCGTTGGCGTACCCGCTTTTCAAACATCTCAGCGCGGCGGCTGAGTCCACCAGCGGACGCGCTCCGTCGTGCACGGCCACCGCCTGCACGCGGCCGTCCAGCGCATGGACTCCGCTGATGACGGAAGCCAAACGCGTGGGACCGGGCAAAGCAAAAGTTAAATCGGGAAAATATTGTTTCAGCAGTTCTCTGTTTTCGGCGGAGGTGACGACGACGATTTGCTTGACGCAGGGGATTTGTTCAAACGCGCTTACCGCACGGGCCAATACCGGTACGCCGGCCAGCGGCAACATCTGTTTGGGGCGGCCCATGCGTTTGCCCAGGCCGCCGGCCACAATCACCGCGCCGGCAAAAGTCAATTCTTCTGACATGAAAATCCTATTTCACTTTGGCAAAAATCATACGGCCGGAAGAGGTTTGCAAAATGGAATATACGGATACTTCCGTACGTTTGCCGATATGTTTGCGTCCGTCTTCCACCACCACCATGGTGCCGTCATCCAAATAACCGATGCCCTGCTCTTTTTCCTTGCCGTCTTTCATAATAAACAAAGACATCGTCTCTCCGGGCAGTACGACGGGTTTGAGCGCGGTGGCCAAATCAGCCACGTTCAGCACCACCACACCGTACAAAGCGCCTATCTTATTGACGTTAAAATCCAGCGTGACCACTTCCGCGTCAAAACTTTTGGCCAGTTTCACCACGCGTTCAGTGTCATTTTCCGCTTTCGGCGTTTTGGACGTAATACGCACCGCAATTTCCTTCAGCTCCTGCAGCCGGGTGGCCACGTCCAGACCCAAGCGGCCCTTGGCGCGTTCCAACGGGTCCTTGGAGGCGGCCATTTTATTGAGCGTTTCCAATACAAACACCGGGATGACAATCACGCCGGACAAAAAGTTAATCTGGCACAAATCCACAATACGGCCGTCCAAGAGCGCGCTGGCATCCACCACTTTCAAGTGGCGGCCTTTATAGGACAGGCCTTCCAAATCCCGGGATTTAAACAGGCTGGCCAAGACGCCGAACACAATCAGCCCGATTTCCACCCACCGGCCGTTTACCGTCCACCACGCCAAAGAATCCGCGCCGGAAAAATCGTGCATGGCGTTATTCACGCATACAAACAACAAATATCCCAGCAAAAACCCGGTGCAGGCAATCATGATTTTGATTAAACGCAGCCGTTTAAACACCGCTTCGGCAATAATGACGATCAGCGCGCACAGCAGGCCGCCGGCCAAAGACACCACGTCTTTGTCAATAAAATCATACGTTAGAAACGGAAACGCAATCAGCGTGGAAAAACGAAAAATCCAAATCGGCATACCGGCCTCCAAACGCCCGCGCGCGTTCTGCGCACCGGGCAAAATTAAATATATGTATATTCTAGCATTCCGCGGCGCGTTTGTCAGAATTTGCCGAAGAGCCGTCCGCCGGCATTCCTTTCGTTAAAACATCTGGTAGATATTCACTCCGCTCCAGCCGCCGGTGGGCGTACTCCGTCCGCTGATGCCCCTGCACACTTTATCGGCGAACCCGCCGTTATAGGCATAGCAGCTCGCCGTCGGTTTTTTGGTTAAAAAATATAATAAAAGCACATCTTTTACGCGGCTGTCTTCCACGACAATATAATAGCCTTCAGAATGAGCGCGCGCCGTGCCTTTTGCGTCAAAATAACACCAGTTTTCACGCGCGCCGGTCCCCCAGTTGCCGCAGCCGATATCCAAATCTTTTAAAGACGCGGCATAAACGCCGTTCTCTAAATAATAACGTTCCTGCGCAAGCTGTAAACTGCGCATTAACGGAATTAAAGCGCTGATGCGGCTTTTCGCCACCGCCACTTGGTATTGCGGCAAAGCAACAGCCGACAGAATGCCGATGATTAGCACCACCACCAACAGCTCTATCAGCGTAAATCCGGCGTTTTTTCCACTAGGAAAGGGTTTTTGATAAATTTTGTTCATAGCCAAAATTTATCAAAAAAAAAAACGCGTCAAGGAAAACGAAAAAAACGTAAAACTCATCGCTTTGCGCAATCTCCCGCCTTCAAATTCCTCCCTCCCCGCAAGTACGGGCCGGAATAAGGGTAAAAAATACCCGCGGCCGCACCCAAATGTACCGCCGCGGGCAAATCAAGCTCTTTTCGTTTAGGAACCGCAGCAGGTGACGGTTCGTTTATATACGGCAACGGCTATATCGGCTTGCGAAAACCCACATTCTTGCTTTTCTTCATCCCAAGACATACCGAGCGGACATACACAATCTTTCAGGGTTTTATCCCATACCTTTCCACCCTCACAGGCCCTCTCGTACTCATCATCCAACTGGATGTCACCGCCGCCAGCAGTCCCTTTTTTGCACGTTCCCCTGCCATACGGATCGCCTGACGCATGACCTGACATGTCGCAATAATATCCTGAAGGACAACAATAATACCCTCCGGACGTCGTTTTGCCGCAAGGAGTTGCTCCTTTTCCAAACTGTTTGCACGCCTCCACACCAGAAGCTAAAAGCAAAGGCTCCGGCAAACCGAAGAAGGAATCCGGCACCCATGCTGACAGCGTGCGGACAGACAGAGCACTCTCATACACGTCCGTACACGTTCCTTTAAACTTTCCGTCACACGTATATTTTCCGCTCCGATCCCCGTCACACGTATCGCTCTCTTCCTCTCCCGCCAAACCGATATAGTCATACGCGTCTTGGCATTGGTCTTCGCAGCTTTTCGTGGCGTCATTCCAAACTTGGCCGCCGGAACAGCACGTTTCCGTGGAAGGAGAACATTCGCAGGCATGCTCCGCCGCATACGCCGTGCAGCTGCAGTCCGTACAGGGGTTTTCGCAGGTTTTAGACGTCTCGTTCCAAATCTGTCCGCCGGAGCAGCAGGTTTCCGTAGAAGGAGAACATTCGCAGGCATGGGCCGTTGCATACGCCGTGCAGCTGCAGTCGGTGCAAAGGTCTTCACAGACTTTGGATGTTTCGTTCCAAACCTGTCCGCCGGAACAGCACGTTTCCGTAGAAGGAGAACATTCACATCCGTGTTCCGCCGCATACGCCGTGCAGCTGCAATCTGTACACGGCATATCCTGCGCCTTACATTCGTCATCGGCAGGGATGGCGTTGCACGCGATATAGTTCTTATTAAGCTTGGCGCATCCGTCCCCCTCACAGCACATACGTCCGTCTTTATACGACGGCATCTTCAGCGTATATTCCCCCCGGGACGCTTCCGCTCCCGTTTCTTTCAACTCATACGTATAGCTTTTGCTCCGCGCCGCGGCGGAAATTACCGGAATTTTTGAAAAATCGGCCGTATAGTTTTTTCCCAAGATACAGCGTTTCTCCTGCTCCGTACGCAGGGCCGAGAGCATCTCTTCGGCTTCCGCCGTCCGGCGCGTCTCCAGCACGCGCGAGAGCTTCGGCGCGGCCACCGCACCCAACACCCCGAGCACGATCACCACCACCAACAGCTCCATTAACGTAAAGGCTTTCTTTTTATTCATAGGTCTCCTTTGCTTCCCAAAGCACCAGAAAAGGGCTTAAACGTCCATGAGAAAGGCGACAAAACCGCACAGCGGCCCCCCTCTGCTCTCACATGAAAAATGTATCAAAAAAAAAAAAACGGACGTCAATATATGTTTATTTAAAACCAGTCTGTATCAATCCGCCGCCAAAATCTGTCAAAGCAATTCTTTCCGAAATGGAATAAAGAAAATGTCATAAAACAAATGAAAAAAGGCGCAAGACTTATCGTCTTGCGCCTCTTCATACAAAACACTTCGGAACAAATACCGTCAATCCTTATATTTTTTGGACTTGTAATGCGTGTGCAGCAACTCATGCGCCACGGGACCGCCGATCTTGTCCAAGATTTTGCCGTACAAAGCCTGCACGCCGCTGTTGTCCTGGGATTTATAGGCCAGCTCCGTGTCTTCCTTGTACAAACCTTCGGCGCGCGTCTTGCGCAAAGCCCAGCCTTCAAACTGAGGCTGTCCGGCTCCCGCCACACATCCGCCCTGGCAAGACATGACTTCAATAAAGTCATAGTGTTCTTTGCCCGCTTTGATGTCGTCAAGCAATTTGCGCGCGTTTTTAAGCCCGCTGACCACGGCTACGCGGATTTTGGCGTCTCCGATTGTCACGGTTTTTTCTTTAAACACTTTGCTTTCGCGCAAACTGGAAAACTTGACGCTTCGCGCGTTTTCCGGATCCAGTTCCGCCAGCGCATAACGCAGGGCCGCTTCCATTACGCCGCCGGACGCGCCGAAAATGACACCGGCGCCCGTCTTGGAGCCGAAGGGCATGTCAAACCATTCGTTTTCCAGGTTGGCAAAGTCAATGCCGGCCTCTTTAATCATGCGCGCCAGACCGACGGTAGTGACGACGTAATCCGTGTCCGGATTGCCGTTGACGTAAAACTCGCCGCGTTTGGCTTCGGCTTTTTTGGCCGAGCACGGCATAACGGCCACGACCACCAAATCTTCGCGCTTTCCGCCACGCTGTTCAAAGTCCGCCTTGAGCACGGGGCCCATCATCTGCATGGGGGAGCGGGCGGTGGAGAGATTGGGAATAAATTCGGGAGCAAATTTTTCCACGTAATTGACCCACGCCGGGCAGCAGCTGGTCAGCTGCGGCAAATTGGTGCCTTTTTTGAAGCGTTCCAAAAATTCGGTCGCCTCTTCCACGATGGTCAAATCCGCCGCAAAAGCGGTGTCATAGACGTAGTCAAAACCCAGCATGCGCAGCGCGGTGGCGATTTTGCCGTCAATGGGCTCTCCCGGAGGCAGACCGAAAATCTCGCCCAATCCCACGCGCACCGCAGGAGCGATGTGCACGGCCACTTTTTTCTTGGGGTCGCTGATGGCGGCGAATACTTTTTCAATTTCCGAAGAGTTCGGCATCAAAGCCCCGGTCGGGCACACGCGGGCGCACTGGCCGCAGGCCACACATTCGTGGCTTTCGCCCAACTCTTTGTTGAAAGCGGTGGCGATTTTGGATTTAAACCCGCGGAAGGCGAAATCAATCGCACCGATTCCCTGCACTTCGTTGCAGATGCGCACGCAGTTGCCGCACAAAATACATTTGCTGTGGTCGCGCACCAAAGCGGCGGAGGTGGCGTCTTTGTGGCTGTCCAATTTTTTGGATTTAAAGCGGATTTCCGTCACGTCCATATCTTTGGCCAGCTTCTGCAGTTTGCAGTTGTTGGATTTGCTGCACAGCGTGCAGTCGTGATTGCCCGATGAAAGCAGCAATTCCAAGTTAATGCGGCGCAGCTTGCGGATTTCGTCGCTGTTGACGCGCACTTTCATGCCGTCTCTGGGCGTGACGGTGCAGGAAGCCAAAATGCCCTGTCCCTCAATTTCCACCAGACACAAACGGCACGCGCCATATACAGCCAATTCCGGATGGTAGCAGAACGTGACGATGTTGTATCCCGCTTTGCGCACCAGCTCCAACAGATTTTTTTCTCCCTGAATGGGGACTCTTTTCCCTTCAATGGTAACAAATCCTTGTTCTTTGTTTTCCATACTTACGCTCCCGTGGCGACCGCGCCGAATTTGCACGTGCTCTTGCAACCGCCGCATTTGATACATTTGGCGGGATCAATATGATGGGGTTTGCCCACTTCGCCGGAAATGGCTTGCACCGGGCAGGCGCGTTTGCACATGCCGCAGCCTTTGCATTTGTCGGCTTCAATCACAAAGCGGGCCAACGCTTTGCATACGCCGGCGGGGCAACGTTTGTCCACCACGTGCGCCAGGTATTCGTCCTTAAAGTGCTTCAGCGTGGACAGCACCGGGTTCGGAGCCGTTTTGCCCAACGCGCAAAGGGAAGCTTTCTGTACGGCTTTGGCCAAATCTTCCAGGTTTTCCAGCGTTTTCAGGGTCGCTTTGCCTTCCACAATATCGTTGAGCATGGTGAGCATTTGCTCCGTGCCTTCGCGGCACGGCACGCATTTGCCGCAGGATTCGCGCTTGGTAAATTCCAAGAAAAAGCGCGCCACGTTCACCATGCAGGTTTTTTCATTCATAACCACCAAACCGCCCGAACCCACCATGGCGCCCGCGCCTTTGAGGGAATCAAAATCCAGCGGCAAGTCCAAATGTTCTTTAGTCAGACAGCCGCCCGAAGGCCCGCCGATTTGCGCGGCTTTAAACGCGGCTTTGTTCACGGTGCCGTCGTCATTGGTGGTACCGCCGGCCACGTCGTCAATCACTTGGCGCAGGGTGGTGCCCATGGGCACTTCCACCAGACCGGTGTTGGCGATGTGCCCCGTCACGGCAAACGTCTTGGTGCCCGGGCTGGTAAGGCTGCCTATCTTCTTAAATTCTTTTGCGCCCATTTCCATGATTTTCGCCACGGTGGCCAGCGTTTCCACGTTGTTAATCACCGTCGGTTTGCCGAACAAACCTTTCTGGCTGGGGAAAGGCGGCTTGACGTTGGGCATACCACGTTTTCCTTCCACAGAAGCAATCAGCGCGGTCTCTTCGCCGCATACGAACGCGCCCGCGCCTTCCATAACGTTAATTTTGAAATTTTTGCCGGAGCCGAAAATATTTTCGCCCAGCAGGCCCAGGTCTTCGGCCTGTTTGATGGCGGTGCGCATACGCTGTACGGCCAGCGGATATTCCATACGCACGTAGATGTAGCCTTCGTCCGCGCCGATAGCGCGCGCGGCGATCATCATGCCTTCAATGACGGCGTTGGGATTGCCTTCCATGACGCTGCGGTCCATAAACGCGCCCGGGTCGCCTTCGTCGGCGTTGCAGATGACGTATTTTTTCGGGCCCGGTTCGATGCGGGTCAAATCCCATTTTCTGCCCGTCGGGAAGCCGCCGCCGCCGCGCCCGCGCAGGCCTGACTCCATGATTTCTTTGCAGACTTGTTCGTCGGTCAATTCCATATAAGCGCGTTTGGCCTGTGCATAACCGCCGTGGGCGATGTATTCGTTGATGTCCTCGGGGTTAATGCGTCCGCAGTCGTGCAGCAAAATGCGCTCCTGTTTGGAATAAAACGGAATTTCGGCGGTCGTTTTGCAATGTTTTTTCGTGTTGGGGTCGGTATAAAGCAAGCGGTCCACCACTTCCCCTTTCAAAATAGTTTTCTCCACGATTTCCGGCACGTCTTCGGGTTTTACGTGCGTATAAAACACATCGTTGACGCTCACCAGCGGTCCAGCGGCGCAGAAACCGCGGCAGCCGCTGATGCTGATGTAGTTTTCGTGGCAGCCTTTGGTGATGTTAAGGCAATAGCCTATCTTGCGGCTCTCCAGTTCTTTCTGAAAGGCGTCATACACTTTCATACTTCCGCCGGCGATGCATCCCGTACCGCCGCAAATGGTCACGCGGCCCGTGATTTTTTTGTAAGAATCGTTGTAATCTTTGGCAATTTGTTCAATGTTTTTAGGCATTTTTGGCCTCCGCGGCGGCGATATCGTCAATCAATTTGCAGGCTTGGGCCGGAGTAATCTGCCCGTGCACCGTCTCATCTATCACCATAACCGGCGCCAAAACGCACGCGACCAGCCAGGAAACGCATTCCAGCGTAAAAAGTCCGTCTTCGGCGGTGTCTTGGC
>CAMGSK010000044.1 GCA_946061795.1 uncultured Elusimicrobium sp. | reverse complement strand
TATAAATATAAAAACAGGAGGGAAACACAATGCCCGAAATTGCCAGATTTTACGGAATAGTCATCAGCTTACTGTATAGAGAGCATAATCCACCCCATTTTCACGCTGAATACGGGGAATTTAAAGCCAGTTTTGAAATTGAAACGCTTAAAGTAAAAGGGAACTTGCCTAAGACGGCGGAAAAACTGGTTAAACAATGGGCCAAACCGCACAAAGCGGAACTTTTAAAAATGTGGAATGAACGGAAAGTGGTAAAACTCCCTCCCCTTGATTAAGGGGAGGAGGGAGGTAATTATGACGACCAAATGGTTAAAAATACGCAAAGTATACCCGTTGGAAGATATGTTTTTGGGCGTACTGTTTGAAAACGGGGAATTTAAAAAATACGATTGTAAACAACTGTTGGATGAAATTCCCGTTTTTCACGCGTTGGAAAACTGGAATTTATTTAAACGGGCGGAGGTAGCCTTCGGCGGGTGCGGGGTGCGTTGGAATGAGAATTTAGATTTGGCCGAATCCGAACTGTATCTTAACGGGCAGGACTGGCCCGACGCACCGCGCGAAGATGAAGCCGTGGCTGAGCTGGTAGCTCGTTTTGTAGAACTGCGTAAAAAAGCCAAAATGACGCAACAGCAAGTGGCTGACAAAACAGGTATCAACCAGCCCAGTATTGCCCGCATGGAAAACGGAGGCCGCGCGCCGCAACTATCCACTATCCTGCGCTTATTTGACGCGGTGGGATATAGTTTAAAACCCGTTTTAAAACAATAAAGCTTCAAAGCTATCCCCCCGATACAGGGGGGATATTTATTTATTTTAGTAAGAATAATAATCCGATAACGTCCAATATGAGGCCGATTAGCGTCCATATATCGGGAGTCCTAAAAAAACCCATAAAAGGATTTTCCCCTTTGTAATGAGCGGTTTTTAAGAGATTACCCATCCTCTGTTTTTTAAATTTAAAGTGTCGTTTGCTCATATCCCTTGGTACTATTTGTAAATTTTTTATTTGTTTATATATGTCTATCTGTAAACTGTTTTTCCTCTCGTATATAACCTATGTGTTCTCTCCTACTAACAAGCAGGGGTCGCCTTTACAGGCGGCCCCTTGAAAAATAGCGTTTGATTAGTTATACTATCCATAAGCGTATATACATCCGCCCTTAATTGGGTGGTGTTTGTACGCTTTTTTATTTGCAAACAATCCGAAGCCCCGTCAACCGACGGGGTTTTTTATTCCCCGAAATTAATGCAGGAGAAATCGTATATGAAGAAAATCTGGGAATGTTTGACGTTAATGCGGGAAATCGTGGATTTATTGATAAAAATTTCATTTCTTTTAAGTATCACTTGATTTTTCGCTAAAACTTATTTAAACTATGGTTACTGCGAGAACTGATTATTTAGGCCGAATCCTGGCCTGAGTGGTCTGTTCTCTTTTTTTCCACTCTTACGCCCCGCTATAACGCGGGGTTTTTTATTCCCCCGGTTTTTCAATATGACGACCAGCAAAACGGAAAAGAAAAAGGCCAAAGCAAGCGGGAGGAACGGCGTAGTCCCTCCGGCGGAGCACCGTTTTACAAGCGAAAACCAGCCTAGCCCGAAGGCCAAAAGCGAAGGGCTCAAAAAATGGCACGAGCGCAACCGGTTAAAAGACAACATCGCCGAAGTATTTGCCGAAGCCGTGCCGGACGGATTAGGTAAAACACGGATTGCCATGCGGGCCTTTGCGGTACGTTTGCGGAACTATTTTTTGGCGGGCGGGGAATGTATGTCGGATAAGCAGGCTCAGGCGGCCATCAGCCTTATCAGCTTGCTGGCTCCCGCAGAAAGCAAGGTGGATTTAACCCTTAAAACCGAGAAAATATCGGAAGACGACCTTAAAAAAATTATGGCGGAGCGTTTGCATGACGCAGGACGAGATGCGCCGGACATTGCAGAGTGATTTTTATGCGTTTTACCGCTATGTCGGCGGGGTCGGGCAAAAAACAAACTGGTGGGTTAAAGCGTTTTGCGATTTTTTGCAGTACGAAGTTTACTGGCGGTTTTTAAACGGCGGCTTACCCGTCGCCACGGTGGAGGCCCCCGTACAGCACGGCAAATCCACCATTATGCGGCACTTTTTGGCGTGGCTGGCAGGGTTGCACCCGGACAGGCGGTTTAACTATTACACCGCGTCCGACAAATTGCTCTTTGAAACGTCGCTCAACGTAAAGCTGATTTTACGTTCCCCGCGCTACTTGGCCGTATTCGGGGCGCGGACGGGGAACGGACAGGCGGAAAATATCGAGACGCTCGGCTTGGTTAAGCCGGACGGTACGGCCGGCGGACAGGTGGATTTCCGCTTAATGGGAGCCGGGAACATCGGTCACCCGTCGCACATATCCTTGATTGACGATCCGTACCGAAACCGGGAAGAAGCGTACAGCCAAACGATGCGGGAAAAAATCTTGGACCGCTTTCGGGCCGATATCGTCAGCCGCCGGCAAACGCCCAGCATGATTGTGGTGGTGCACAGCCGGTGGCACGTGGACGATTTGATTGGCACGCTCAAGCGGGATTTGAAAGGGGTTCTTTCGTTCCGTTATCCGGCTGTTTCGGCGGAGGGGCAAGCGTTGTTCCCGGAGCTGCGCCCGCTGGAGTTCTTGGAAGCGCAGAAGAGGACCGTCGGGCCGATTGCCTGGGAAGCTCTTTACCAGCAAAGCCCCACGGTGGCGGGCGGAAACGTGCTGAAGCTGGCTTGGTTTAAACGATACGCGCAGCTTCCGGCATCGCCCTCTTGGGTGGTGATCGTGGCCGATACCGCGCAGAAAACGGGCCAAACCAATGACTTTACCGTTTTCCAAGCGTGGGGGCTGGTGCAGGGCAACGCCTATTTGCTGGCGCAGGTGCGGGGCAAGTTTGAAGCCCCGGAACTGCTCTCTACGGCCCGGGTGTTTTACCGGCAAATGCAGAGCCGATTCGGCACGGTGGGCGCGTTTTTTATTGAGGACAAAGTAAGCGGGACGGGGCTGATACAGGAGCTGGTACGGGAGAACCTGCCCATTGTTCCGCTGGCGCGGCAGAAAGACAAATTTTCCCGCGTGCTCGACATCGTGCCGTATGTGGCGGCGGGGAAAGTGTTCATTCCGCAGGAGGGAATGGAAGATTTTTTGGATGAGTGCGTGGCGTTTAGGCAGGACATGAAGCACGCGCACGATGACCAAGTGGACTGCTTGGCCGACGGAGTAAATCAAATTTTACGTAATTGCGGACCGGTTATTACGTGGTAAAAAAATGAAACTTAAAAATATACTTCAACGCGTAGGACGCAAGTTATTCGGGGCGGAAGAAACGGACTCTTTGGGCTGGCGCACTCTGCTGGGCGGCGCGGAAAGCGTGCGCCGGGAAAACGGCTTTTTGGAAGCCAATATCCGCGCCGTTTCCACCGCGTTTTGCAACGGAGAAATCCGTTTGCGTACCGCCGACGGGGAAGAAATCCCCTACGAACGCAGGGGCAAAAACCCGCTGCTGGATTTGCTTTATAAACCTGCGCCGTTTTTGACGGAAACCCAGTTTAAACGAATCACAAGCGCGCAGTTTTTGGTTTACGGGGACGTTTTTATTTTAAAGACCGGGCGGAATACGCGGGGATTGCCAACTCTGCTTATTCCGGTGCCCAAACCGAGCGTAGAGATTCTCACGGACCGGGTAAGCGGACAGCCCGCCGGATACAAAATTGCCACGACTTCGGGCGTGTATAACGCGGGATTGGACGACGTCATCCATATTTACGAGCCGAGCCTTGCGAATATTCTAAAAGGGCGTTCCCGCTCCGCGCTGTGTGAAATGGATGCGGAAACGATACAGGCGGCCAAAACGTTTAATTTGGCCTTCTTCAAAAACGGAGCCAGCGTCGGAGGGGTGGTATCTTTCCCGGAGGGATCCGTGCTTACTCCGCAGGACAGAGAAAATCTGCTTGCGTTTTTTAATGACCGGCATCAGGGGGCGGAAAGAGCCCACCGAACGGCCATTTTGGCGCACGGCGGCAAGTATGAAAGCTACAAAACGTCGCATAAAGACATGGAATATGCCGAAGGGCAGAAGTTTTCCATGCAGCAGATTTACTCCACCATGGGCGTTCCTCCCGCGCTGGTGGGCCTGTTTGAATACGCGCCGCAGTTCAACACCAAAGAGCAGCAGAAGATTTTCTACGAGACGAACGTCATCCCCATGGCGCGGCTGTTTTCGGACGCGATTAACGAAAATCTGGTTGGGGAGTTTTACAAAGACGAAAGCGTCTATTTCGAGTACGACTTTTCCAAAGTAAAAGCGTTGGAGAAGGACTGGGGAGCGTTGGCCTCTGCCGCGGGACAGTTGGCGCAATACTGGCCGATTAACGAGGTCAAAAAAGCCCTTGATTTGCCCTTCAGCGATATTCCGGGAGGGGATGAACCGCCGGATCCGGTCCTTTCCGCGTTCGGGTCTTTTGCCGCGCAAAATCCGGCGGCCGCGCTGCTTCTGTCCGGGCAGGGCAAGAGCGCGCCCGGACAAACCAAACGTGCGCGCTATGTTCATCCTACGGCCGCGCAACTGCGCCGGCACAAGGCCGACAAACTGGATTTGATTGAGCGGTTAAAAGTTCTCATGGCGAATGCGATGAAAACGCATTTCTCCAACCAGTACGGGCTGGTTAAAGCGTGGCTGGACAGCGGGCACTCAGACGCGCCGTTTGATTATTCCGCCGTGTTCGGCGGGCAGGAAAAGCAAGTGAACGCGCTTCTTGCGTTAAAGGTGCCGGTATTGTCGGAGGTGTTCAACACGGGTCTGGAATTTGAACAGGATTATATTCAGTCGTTGGTGCCGGCAAAGGATTTCCGGTTTACGGATAAAAAGGCGATGTCCGACCGCGTGCGGTTTTGGGCGGAACATTACGCATTTTTGTGGGCGGACAGCATTGAACAGACGACGTTTAAACAATTGGACGATATCATCAAGTACGGCGTTGCGGAGGGGAAGCCCAACGAATGGATTAACCGCCGCGTACTGGAGTTTTTCAGCGAAAACGGATACGAGCCCGCGGATACTGTAGGCGGCACGGGGCACACCGTATACAGCCGCGTGCAAACCATTACCAATACCGAGGTGCTGGCGACGATTTCCGAATCCCAGCTGGAAGCGTTCCACTCCACTCCTTACGTAAACGGCAAGACGTGGATTACCACGCGCGGCGTGACCGACCACCATAAGGGCCATGCCGAAATGGACGGACAGACGGTAGGTATCGACGAATTATTTAAAAACCCTGCGACGATGGGCGAAGCAAAGGCTCCGGGCCAGTTTGACGAGGCGGGTCAAAACATCAATTGCCTGTGCGATATGGCTCCGCGGGTTTTAGAGGAAGACGAATATGGGAATTAAAACGTTTAAAGGAAGCAAAGATTTTGCCATTACGGATTTTAAATCCGCCGAAGAAAACGGCGTGGTGCGTATCAGCGGGTACGCCAACAACAAGCACATTGCGGACCGGTACGGCGATATTCCAACGGAATATAACCGCCCCTATGTGTACGACCTGGACGAGTTTAAACGCAATCCCGTTTTGCTGACGGACCATTACCAGTCGGTGCGCAACATTGTGGGCAGCGTGACGGCTATTTACGAAGACGAGCGCGGACTGTATTTTGAAGCCGAACTCAGCCGGTCCGACCTGCCCGAGGTCAAACACGCGCGTCAGCTTATCCGCGAAGGGCACCTTAAAACGGTATCTATCGGCGGGATTTGGTCGTTTGAAAACCCGGATAATACCAACCAGCTGACGCTGGCTAAAATCTACGAAATCTCGCTGGTAGCCGTGCCTGCGGATACTTACGCGGTGTTTGAAGAAGAGAAATCCGCGGGCAAGTCCGGCGCGGAGGATTATCAAGCCCTATCCGCCAAACTGACGGCTTTTGAGATGAAGCAAAAGCTGGACGAATTTGAAGCACAACACAAACAAGCCCTTATCGGGCAAGGAGAAAAAAACAATGGATGGAGAAAATAAACCCGTTCCGGGTACTGCGCCCGCCGATAACGGGCTGAAAGCTGTTTCCGAGAAACTGGACAATGTGCTGGCCGCGGCGGAAGGGGCTCAGGCCAAAGCAGCCGAAGCCCAAAAACGTGCGGAAGAAGCGCAGAAACGCGCGGAAGAAGCCGAAAAACGCGCGCAGGAAGCGGAAGCGAAAGCCGCCAAAATGCAGGACGAACTGACCGCGGCCAAAAACACGCATCCGATTAATTTCGCGCCCATGCCGGACGAAGGCACGAGTTCCGGGCGGGGAAAAGACTTTAAACAGTTTTTGACCGCTGTGAAAGCCGCCCATTTCGGCGGAAGCAAAGCGGCCCTGCAGTCCGGCGCGGCCACCGGGTCTTACTTGGTGCCCAAAGGCTTTTTGCCCGAAGTGCTGGACCTTTTGGGCAGATCCGAGGACTTGATTTCCAAAGCCCGCCGTTTGGCGTGGGGGGTGGACGGAAATACGCGCGACATCCCGAATCTGGTGTCCCGTTCTGCGTGGACCTTGGTCGGGGAAGGCGCGAAAAAAGCCGTCAGCAATCCTACGTTCGGCACCATTACGCAGAAGCTCGCCAAAATGGCGACTATCGTGCTGGTGACCGAAGAGTTAATGTCCGACACCTCGGTTGATTTGCCCGCGTTGTTTGCGGACCAAGCCCGCGCGGGGTTGGTGGACAAACTCAACGACTGGCTGTTCAACGGCAACGGCTCCGACCGCCCGGGCATTTTGACCGCTTCCGGCGTGCATACGCCGACCGTGACCGGGATTACGGACCTGCTGCTTTTAAAACAGGCCGTGCCCAGCTTTGTCGCCCGCACCGGTTCGTTCTATGTGGACACCGCGCTTTACAACCAGCTGGCGAGCCTCTCCAAAAAGGACGCTCCCGCGTGGCTGTACTACGAAGAGGGCAAAATGAAAATTGACAACAGCGACGTGGTTGCGCTCGACACCTCGCTCATCGGCGCGCGCAAAGCGGTATTCGGCGATTTGGGCAACGTCATTTTCTCGCCCAAAAACGAATTCGACGTCCGTTTTACCGATGTGGCGACCATCACGGAAGGCTCCGGCGACAGCGCGGTCACGCACCAGCTGTTCCAAGAGAACAAACAGGCTTACCGCTTTGAAATGCGGGCGGATCTGACTGTTGTCGGCAGCGTATGGGCCAAGGCCACGGTTCCCGCGCCGACTAAAGAGTAATTGTTTCAGGGGGAGGGGTAATTCCCTCCCCAAAAAAGGAGTGTACAAATGAAAGATTTTTCTTTGAAAAAATACAGAATTACCAACGCTTTCGGCCCGTATAAAAAGGGCGAAATCGTCAGTTTCCACGGAATGGATGCGGAAGAATTTGCCAAAAACATCGAGCCCTTGGAAACCAAAGAAAAGAAGGGTTCCCGAATCTCTGAAAAATAGGGGCTTATATGGCGGGCGAATATATTTTGGACTTGGAGCAGGTAAAGGCCGTGACGGGCGCAAAAACGGACGAAGAAGCGGTCGCACAGGTGCTTGCGGTGCAGGAACTTATCGAGGGATATCTGGGCGTCACGCTGATTAAGGCCGACTTTGCGGACGAAAAGATAACGGTCCCGTATGCGCTGTCCAACATTATCCGGCCCGCCAAAAGCCCTGTCAATTCGGTTTCCAAAATCGGGCTGTTGCAGGCGGACGGCACGTATAAGGCCTATACGGGACAATATACTTTCAGCCGCGACTGCGTGCAGTTTTTGACGTCGTATTCCGACCGCGTCCCGGCCCGGGTAATCCCCGGCAAAGTGGGAGCGGTAAAAATGACTTACAACGCCGGATTGTATGACGATTACACGCAGGCCCCCGCGCTGTTGGCCGCGGCGGCCAAAGGGCTGCTCGGCTGGCTGTTTGCCGACCCGCACGCCTTGGACGGATACCAAAGCGAACATCTGTCGGATTATTCTTACACCAAAGGGGCGACGGTCCGCGGTATTCCGGCCGCCGTCGCGGGTATTTTGGACGGAGTGCGTTTATGAGTTTTGCTTCCTTGTTAAATGACACGTGTTCCATTTTCAGGCGTGCAGAAAGCGCAGACCCGGAGACCGGGGAACAAAAATTCACGCTGGAAAAGACTGCGGAAAATGTGCCCTGCGCGTTTCAAAACGGCGGAGGGGCGTTGGGAGCGGGACGGCTGATTACCGGGAGCAATACGGACCGGATTTATTTGTTTCCGCCGGATTTTCTGTTGGAAAAAATGACGCACGTGGTTGAAGTGCGCGGCGTACGGTACCGAATAAGCGAAATCAAAGACATGGGCGGACGCAAAAAGTACTTGCGCGTGGATTTGGAAAGGACGGCCCTCTGTGAGTAGCGTTCTGAAAGTTTCCGTTCAGGGGCTTGAAGAATTAGCCCGCCGTTTGCAGGCGGAAGAAGAAAATGTGGTCAACGCAATGACAAAAGCCCATTCCAAGGCCGCCGGCGAAGCCGTTTACAAATTGACAAAGGGCCTTGCCCAGCACGCCGGGCGTAATCGGAAAGACCCGGATTACAAAACATCCCCCAAGGGCTCGCTTCCTTATGCCCACAGCGAGAGGCTGCAAAAAAGCGTCGGCATGAAGGTTTTGCCGCACGGCCGGACGGTAAGCAGCGAAGTCGGAAGCGGCGCGGAAGAAAAAGTACAGGCGGAATATGCCCAGTATTTGGAGGGCGAGAACGGACATCAGGCCAAACGTCCGTTCTTGTGGTACGTCAAAGATATTTATAACGCGAAAAAGATAATTGAATACTTTCATCGGTATTATAAACCTTTGTCGGGCGGTAAAAGATGATTGAGAACATTATTTTGAAGGTTTTAAAGTCGGATGCGGAACTGGCGGAACTGTTGGCCGGGCGCATATATCCGGACTCGGCGCAGGTACAAACCCTGCCCTGCGTGATCATGAGCGCGTCCGCTCCGGTCAGCCCTGTCGGCGAGCCGTGGATATACTCGCAGAATTTGACTTTTGAAATTTACGCGCAGGACCTTCAGTCCGCACAGTCCGTACGGGCGCGTTTATATGCAATGCTTCAAAGGTATGACGGCTTTTTTTACTCGGACTTACAAAAAAGCGGCGTAATCATTCGGGAGGCTCACGCGGTGCCCGCTTCGGTTTCCAATTCCTTTTCGCTGGAAACGGAACAGGCGAAGGAAATAGTCGCCAGCTTTGATTTTACATATACAAAATGCGCCGGATAGCGCGCAAAGGAGAAAAACATATGGCAGAGAAAAAGTGCCAGGACATTGTAGTGTCCGGCGTTAAAAAGTTGTTAATCGCCCCGTTGGGGACAACGAAAGAAAACGCGACGGATGTGGGTTTTACCAACGGGAACGTGACCCTGACCGCCGCTTTGGAATACACCGACGTTATGGTGGACCAAAGTTTAATGCCAGTCAGAAGTGTTCTGACCGCAGCCAATTACACGTTTGCCGCGCCGCTGGCCGCCATGACGCTTTCCAACTTGGCTCTTGGACTCGGAGTGGCGTTTGACGAAGAAGGAAACGCGTCCCTTCCCGGCGAAAGATACTATCAGGTATGGTTTGAAACGGACGGCCCGGTTAATGACGCCGGCAAAAAAACCGTGCGGGAGTTTTACATCCCCAAAATGCGTTTGGGCGGCACGGCGGAGCTGGCTTTCAGCCGTACGGACGCGCAGACGGACAATTTGGAAGGAACGTTGATTAATTGCCCTACGGACGGGGAAAACGTGAACTTCCTGCAGATTACGGAATCCGTCCCGGCCGGAGCGTAAGTATGTTTTGCTTTTCGGCCGGCAAAAAAGAGTTGGACATCCGGGACGCTTTGGCCAAAAAGCGGGCGACTGTCACTATCGGCGGACAGCCGGTAGTGATAGAAGCCTTCAAATTGGCCCGTGCGTTGGAGCTTATCGGCGCGTTGGGCGGCGCGCCGGAGATGTTAAAATCGGCGGCGAAAGACACGGCTTCTTTTAACCGCTTTTTGCTTTCCAAACTGCCCGAAATTCTGGCTTTTTGCGTGCCCGGAAAGCACATAGACCCGGACAAAATCACATTCGCGGAATTTGCGGATTTGCTGTTGGCCGTCTGGTGCGTGAATGATTTGGACAGGGTTATTTCAAATTTTACTCAGGCGGTGCGGTCAATGCCGAAACTAACGCAGGCTTTGGCGGCATCGCCAAAATAATAAGCGAGTATTTCGGGGAAAAACTGGAAGAATTATGCCTTACGCAGATAAACGCCTAGGTGCTGGATTATGTG
>CAMGSK010000043.1 GCA_946061795.1 uncultured Elusimicrobium sp. | reverse complement strand
TACTAAATAAGCCCATAAAACGATTTTATATGTTTTTGAATGGAAAATTATTTAAAAAAATAAAAAATGCAAATTATGGCCTTTTTTAAAGAAAAAGAATTTTCTCCGACGGAGAATTTTTAAAAAACACTCCAATTTGCCCGTTTTTTTTAATTGGGGCGTATTTTGGGGCAAAAAAACTTCCGGCCTGAAATGAAATTGCTTTGATGAAAGGGCTGTCTGTTTAGCTGGGCCTTTTGGTGTTATTTTATGGCTCTCCATTTTGAGGTGTGGACATTGCCGCTCTTTGCTGTATGTTGGCGGACAAAAAATTTTGAAGTCTCCTTAAAAGAATGCGCCGAACTTTTTCCGGGAGTTTTTCAAAAATCGTTTTGTTTGATTGTCTTTACCGCCGCCTGCCACAAATTTTTATTTTAACGGCTGGCTTTTTGCTAGTTTCCCGTGTTTGCGTGAGGTTATTTCCGCGCTAAAAAAATCCGGAAAAATTCGCTCCGGATTTTTTAATTCCCGTCATAAAAAACCCCGGGTTTTCGCCCGGGGCTTGTTGTTATTTTTCTTCGTAAAAATCACGAATGGTTTCACATACCCGTTGTACTTCTTCTTCCGTCAATTCAGGAAACATGGGAATGGAGAGAACTTCTTTTGCTGCTTTTTCCGCATTCGGGAAATCCTGCGGGCGCAAACCCATATCTTTGTACGCGGGCTGTTTGTAGAGGGGGACCGGATAATAAACGGCCGAGCCGATACCCTTCTCTTTTAAATATTGTTGCAGTTCGTCGCGTTTTTCCGCCCGGATGGTATAAACGTAGTACGATTGGGAGTATCCGGCCGGCGGCGTCGGCGGCGTGACCACCGGCAGCCCCTGCAGCCCTTCTTCATACCAAGAGGCCACCTTCTGCCGCGCATCTGTCCAATCCGGCAAGTGTCTCATTTTCACGCGCAAAATAGCGGCTTGCACTTCGTCCATGCGCAGGGTGGAGCCTTCCAAATCGTATTCATAGGCTTTGTCTTTGGCCCGTCCGCTGTGACGCAGACTGCGGCAGCGATCCGCCAGTTCGTCGTCGTTGGTAGTAATAGCTCCGGCGTCTCCGCACGCGCCCAAGTTTTTGCTGGGATAAAAGCTGAAAGCTCCCGCATCGCCGATGCCGCCTACGCGCACGCCGTCGGCGGTGGCCAAATGGGCTTGAGCGCAGTCTTCTATTACTTTTAAGTCGTGTTCGCGGGCCAGATTCATAATGGCGTCCATATCCGCCGGATATCCGTAGAGGTGTACGGGCAGAATGGCCTTTGTTTTTTTGGTGATTTTCCGTTCAATGTCTTGCGGGTCAATGTTGTATGTGCGGGGGTCAATGTCTGCGAATACAAAATCGGCTCCCGTCAGAGAAATGGAAGAAGTAGTGGCGATAAACGTAAACGGAGTGGTAATGACTTCGTCTCCGGGGCCGATACCCGCCGCCGCCAACGCGATTTGAATGGCGCTGGCGCCGGAAGAGCAGGAAATGCAGTGTTTTACGCCGATCATTTCCGCAAACTCTTTTTCAAAACCTTCGGTTTGCGGGCCTAACAGCCAATGCATGGAGTTTAATGCATCCAATGCGGCGGCGTTCAATTCGGATTTTAAAGATTCATGTTGCTTTTTCAGGTTAAACAGCGGTATGGGGGGCTGTGACATAAGGTTGGGGGTTTTCTCCTTTTATTTGTACAAGGTATAAACGTCCTGCATTTCCAGCAGAGTCCGGGTCACTTTTTGAAATTCTTTTCCGGTGAATGTGGCCACCAGCGAAACGGCGAAGTGTCCTTCGTGTTTCGTAATTTCTTTTTTAAGCACTTGTACGTTTTGTTTTTCTATTTCTTTGCAAATTTGTTCCACTACCGCCCATTTGGGGGTGCAGGTCAAATAAATGGTGTCATAGCGGCGTATCCGTTCCACCAGGCCCAGCGTGCGCCGTACGCCCAGCTGCAGCAGCAAAATGGCCGCGCAGGCCGCACAGGCCAACAGGTACTGGCCAAAGCCTACCGCCATACCGATGGCGGCCACCAGCCATACCGCGGCCGCGGTGGTCAAGCCGGAAACTTTGTTGCCTTCGCGCAGAATGGCTCCCGCGCCCAAGAAACCGACGCCGGAAACAATTTGCGCCGCAATACGGCCCGGGTCTCCTCCCAATTCGGACATGTACAGGGAGAGGACGGTAAACAGCGTGGCTCCCACGCAGATAATGGAGTTGGTGGCGTATCCGGCCGGTTTGTCGTTATATTGACGTTCCAGCCCCATGACTCCGCCCAACACCAACGCTAAAACGATTTTTACGATGAAGTCTTCCATGTTTCTCCATTATAGCAAAACGCAGTCCCTTTTTTTCGTATAAGGCTTTTCTTTGTTGGGGGAATGCATTCGCCGCTTTTATATTGTACTCCGTATGCAAAAAGATAACCAGCGGAAAAAAGGATTAAAAAATCCGCCGCTTGTTCAAAGCGGCGGATTTCCAACAAATTGGCGGAGTTTAAAATTTTACGCCCAGTTTCAACATGACGGTCCAATAGGCGAAGTGACCTTTGTCAAAGCGGTCTTTCATATCGCTTCTGAGGCCGACCCAATTATAGCGGCCTTCCGCGCCGAAGATGACCGTTTCGTCAATGTCAAATTCCAAGCCGGCGCCCAACATCCAGGCCACGTCGGTGCTGTCAAAGGTTTGTTTGCTGTTGCCGTCCGTGCTTTTTTCTCTGGCGTACATATAGCCCGCGCCGATACCGCCCGTTCCATATAAGCGGGTCATGGATTTGGGGAACAAATAGACGCGTCCGGTCAAAAGGCCCGTGCCCACGCCGGAGCGGTAATTGACTTCTTTGCCGTCGGAAAGCGTCAGATTGTCGCCTTTGGCAAATCCGGAATAATTGCCGTCCAGGCCCAACGTCAGCCAAGGCAATACGTTGCGTACGAACGCCACGCCGGCGGTAAAACCCGTATCGGCGATTTGCAGCGTTTGGCCGTTTTCGGACCAGTCTTCTTCCGGCAACGCCACCCCGCCGAAAAATTCCACCCGGGTGGTGTTGGTGTTCAGCCCGTATCTGGGCGTATCTTCATAAGAGCAGCAGGTATAACGTTCCGCCGCGTACAAAGCGGGAGCGCACAGCAGCACGGCCAGGACAAACAGTTTTTTCATAGAGACTCCTTGTTGGAATAAATGAGACTTTCCTTTATTTTATTTTTTTGCGGTGTTTTTTACAACAATTAACTCCGGGTGCGGATCTTGAAACGTGCCTTCTTCCACCTGTTTTACCACGCCGTCCCATTGGCCTCTGGCCTTTAAAATGCGCTCACAAATGTCGCGTACGGCTCCTTCTCCTCCGCGTTTGGGAGAAATATATTCGGCGATGTTTTTTACTTCTTCCACTCCGTTGGCCACCGTCAGGGGCAGTCCGGCGGCTTTGAGAACGCCCAGATCAATAACGTCGTCTCCGATGAAGGCGGTTTCCTGCGGGGAGACGCCGAAATGCCGGCAGGCCTGGCGCAAAGCGTCGGCTTTATTGGTCACGCCGTAAAACAAAATATCCATACCCAGCAGGCGCGCCCAGTTTTGCAATACGGGGGCTTCCCCGCGCGAGATAATGCCCGTGCGTATGCCGCACGCGCGCAGAAAAATCATGCCCATTCCGTCCAGCGATTCAAAATTTTTTACTTCAATATGCCGTCCGTCCCCGTCGGTGTACCAGCAGAGCTTGCTGTCGGTCATCACCCCGTCTATGTCGGTGAGCAGCAGGCGGAGATTTTTGGCTTTTTGGATAAACGTTTGGTCCATAATTTTATTATAGCATTTGACGTCTGGGCTCTTCAGGCCGCCCGCGGCGAAAAATTATATAATAAAACATATGAAGAAAATTTTCTTTTTCCTGCTGGCGGCGCTGTTTTTCTGCGCGGGCTGTACCCCCAAAACGGTCATCAGCCGCACCTATGATTTTGAGCGGATGAACCGCATCGGCGTTATGGGGTTTTCCAGTCCGTACAGCGGGCTGTCCGGCGTGGAAAATTTGTTTGCAAAATATTTAATTCAATCCGGCTTTAAAGTGGTGGAACGCGCCCAGCTGGAACAGGTGCTCCGGGAGCATAATATTTCCGTCTCCGGTTATCTTTCCCCCTCCACCACCCGTAAAATAGGAGAAATTTTAGGAGTGGACGTTTTGCTCATCGGAGAAGTGACCTCTTACACCCCCACGCGTAAGGAACTGACCATGGTGACGACCCGCCGGACGGAGTCCCGCCCGGTTTATACGCAGAGCGTGGTGCAGCTGCCCGACGGGAGCTACGCCACTTATACGCAAAATGTGGGAACGGAATACACGCACAGCACGGATGTGCAGCCCCAGGAATATACGATCAACGCGCAGGTGGGCGTCATTGCCAAACTGGTGGACGTGGAAACGGCGGAAATTGTGTGGATAGGTTCTTTGTCCCAAGACAGTTCCAGCGCATTATCGGCGGCGGATGATATCGCGCGTTCGCTGGTCAAAAGTTTTACAAAAGAGTTGTCCAAACTGCAGAGGAAATAATGCGCCCCGTCACCGAACAGCAAAAAATGCTTTCTTCTCTGGCGTTGAGCGGCTTCTTTTTTATGCTTAAAACGCTGACTGCGGCGCTGCTGGTGTTGGGTGCGGCGCTGATTGTCAGCCAGAGCGCGGTGGCCCCGGTCAGCACGCGTTTGTTGGGCGTTTATGCGTTGGAATACGCCACGAATACCATTAAACCGTACCGGCGTTTTTTCCCGCAGCCCTATATGATAACTTTAGACGAAGAAGAAACGAGGTAAATTTCATGCTTGATATTAAACAAATTATTGCCAATCCCGAAGAAACCAAACGCCGCCTGTCTTTGCGCAAAAGCGCGTTGGCCGCGCAAATAGACGAAGTGCTGTCCGTTTACGATTCGTATAAAAAAGCGCTCGCCTCCGTGGAAGAGCTGCGCGCCAAGCGCAACAGCCTGTCCAAACAAATCGGCCAGATTAAAAAAGAACAGGGAGACGAGGCCGCCAAAGCCGCCATGGCCGAAGTGTCTGCGTTAAAAGAAGAAATGGCGCAAAAAGAAGCCGCTTTGGACCCGCTCAAAAAACAAATTGACGATTTGCTTTTAAGCATTCCCAATATCCCCAACGAAAACATCCCCGTGGGCACGTCCGACGCGGACAACCCGGAGTATATCGCCTGCGCGACCGAATTGCCGAAGTTTGATTTTACGCCGCTGGATCATCAGGCGGTGGGCGAGAACCTGGGTATTTTGGATTTTGCCGCCGCCGCGACGCTTTCCGGCAGCCGTTTTGCGTTGTACAAAGGAGACGGAGCCCGTTTGGAACGCGCGATTATTTCTTTTATGCTGGACTTGCACGCGCGCAAAGGCTATACGGAAATCCTGCCGCCCGTCATCGTCAATGAAGAAATTTTGTACGGCACGGGCCAGCTGCCCAAATTCCGCGAGGATATGTACGAACTGACCGGAGAGCCGAAACAATTTTTGATTTCCACCGCCGAAATTCCGCTGACCAATCTCAACCGCGCCCGCACCATCGCCGAAGCGGAACTGCCCATCAAGCTGACGGCGTGGACGCCGTGCTTCCGCAAAGAGTCCGGCACTTACGGCAAGGATACGCGCGGATTGATTCGCAACCACCAATTTAACAAAGTGGAACTGGTGATGATTTCCAAACCGGAAGAATCCTACAAAATGTTGGAAATCATGGTGTCCGACGCGCAGGACGTGCTCAAAGAACTGGGTCTGCCCTACCACGTGGTGGAGCTTTGCTCCGGCGACATCGGGTTTTCTTCCGCCAAAACGTATGACATTGAAGTGTGGATGCCCAGCGAGAACCGTTTCCGCGAAATTTCTTCCTGTTCCAACTGCCTGGATTTCCAGGCCCGCCGTATGGGGCTGCGTTATAAAAACGCACAGGGCAAACTGGAATATGTGCACACCTTAAACGGCAGCGGTTTGGCCGTGGGGCGCACCTTTGCCGCCATTTTGGAAAATTTCCAACAGGCGGACGGTTCCGTCGTCATTCCTCCGGCTTTGCGCCCGTATTTCGGCAAAGATAAGATAGAGGCCAAAAAATAATGAGAAAACTTTTGGCTTTGTTAGCCGCGTGTTTATGTTGCGCGGCGGCGCCCGCATGCGCCGAAATCCGCCTGCCGGACGACGCCATGCAATACGCCACGGTGGGCATTAACGGCGTGTACAGTTTGGATTTTGACACGGCGCAGGAAAACATTGAAAAAATGTTCGCCGCATACCCGGACCATCCGTTCGCCCATTTTGGAAACGCGATGATTGCGTGGAGCCGTTATGAGTACGAGTATGAACTCAGCGACGACGTCCAGCGCAAAGCGTTTGAGAAAACGCTGGATTCGTCCATATCCGGCATTAAGCGTTGGATTAAAAAACATCCCGACGACCCCAACGCGTTTATGGGCGTGGGGGCGCTGTACGGATTGCGCGCCATGTTTACCATGCGCAACCGCAGCTGGATAACGGCTTATTTTTCCGGCCGCAAAGCCATCGCTAATTTGGAAAAATCCTTAGAACTCGACCCTACGTATTACGACGCGTATTTTGGATTGGGCATTTATAATTATTTTGCCGGGACGCTGCCCAGCGTGGTCAAAATTTTGGCTAAAATCGTGGCCATTAAAGGAGACCCCGACAAAGGCGTGGAACAATTGCACGCCGCACGGGAAAAAGCTTCTTTTACGTCCGACAGCGCCAAATTGATTTTGATTGAAGTACAAAATACGCGCGGGAGCAAATATTATGCTCCGGAAAAATCTCTGGAATATATTCGCCAGCTGCGCGCCAAATTCCCGGACAACCCGCTCATGCATTATGTGGAGCTGATTTGTTTGTTTGAAACGGGCGATTATGAGCAGGTGCTGTCCGGCGGGCGCGAATTTTTGAGCTTAATAGGCAAAGACCCTTTTTATAAAGACATTTATATTTCCCGCGCTTATACGGCGCTGGGGACTTCTTATATGGCGTTGGGCGAGTGGGAAAAGGCCCGCACCGCATTTGAGGAGGGGCGGCAGGCGCTTCAGGCGCAGCAGCCCAGCCGCTGGGGCGTGTGGAACGAGTACCGCCTGGGACAAGTGTATGACGCTTTGGGTCTGCGCGCCCACGCCGTTTCCCAATATAAAAAAGTGCTTTCCTTTAAGGATAAATGGGGTTTTGACGCCGCGGCAAAAGAAGGACTGAAAACTCCGTGGAAGGCCGCAACGGGTACGGACGTCGGGCCGCTCCCTCCGCTGTAAGGAAAGGAATTTTTTCTTTGGAAACGTCCCCCCGCTTTTTGGAGCGGGGGGAATTTTGTTTGTGCGCCGCACCGGGCAGAAACGGCTTGCATTGTTTTTTTTTTTTGATAAATTTTGCATATGAACAAAATTTATCAAAAATCCTTCTCCGGCGGTAAAAACGCCGCATTTACGCTTATAGAGCTGTTGGTGGTGGTGTTAATCATCGGCATTTTGGCGGCCGTTGCTGTGCCGCAGTATCAGCTGGCGGTATATAAGTCTCATTTTGTCAAAATACGGCCTTTTGTAGATAACTTGGCGCGGGCGCAAGAGGTGTACTATATGGCAAACGGACATTATTCCCGCGATTTATCCGACTTGGATGTTGCATATCCTTCTTCCTGTACATATTCCCCGACTAACGGATTGGGGCATAATATACTGGACTGCCCAGATGCGCGTTTGTTTTTAGAGACGACCCACGGCGGTATTCAGGCTTATGTGAAGCATTGCCCTGTCAACGGAGACGTTTGCGCCATATATGCCCTTCCGTACCATGTCCATACGGATACCATGGGGAAAGGGCCCAGCTGCCGCCCCTATCTGGATTCCGGTGCCAAAGTCAGCTCTTTCGGCGAAAAGCTTTGCCGTTCTTTAGGCGGGAAAAAAGATGAATCCCATTCTTGGAGATATTATTTGTAATATAGACCCCGCCCAGACAGAGACTTGTGTTGTATCGGCAGGGCGGGAACAAAGGGCTTGCATTATGTTTTTTGTTTTGATACCATTCTGTCATACAACAAGGAAAAATCCGGCGTAAGGGTTATAAAAGGCCTTCCGCTTGTTTTTGTTAAAACCGCTTGTTGGAAGGGCGGTTTTTTGTTGTGATTGGAAAACCCTCAAGGAGAAAATACATGAAAAAACAAGTAGCCATGTTGTTTGCTGTTTTGTTCCTGGCCCCTGCGATGTTTGCCGCTGACAATTGGGGCTTGGGCCTGAAATTAGGCGTTGGAGAAAATGACCCCAAAGGCATGAAAGAATCATACGATGAAGCCGCAGGATTCAACAGATCTCTTGATGAAAACGAAGGACTGTTTGGCGTAGAAGTCTTGTATGAAAAAGACTTGGGCGATGCAAATAAATTAGGTTTGAAACTCGGATATGTTGCTTACGGAGAAAACGAGTTGAAAATGTGGGATGCCAGCGATTATTTCAAAGCTACGGAAGAAACCTATGAGATCCCTTTAAGCGTATATTACAAAAGAGATAACGGCCTGAAAAATTGGAGCTGGTTTGCCGGTGCGGGTTTGTCTTACATCCGCACGAAAATAGACTTTGGGGTGGAAGACGCTTCCAAGGGGAAAGTTTTCCCTCATTTGTTGGCCGGAGCGGAATATCGGTTCACGGAACTGTTTGCCTTGGGCGTGGAAGCGAAATATAATTTTTCCGCCAAACTCAAAAAGAACGGAGAGGTGATCTCTGACCGTTCCGGTTTCAGCGGTGCGCTGACGGGCAGATTTTACTTCTAAAATCTGAGCCTGGTTTCTTAAAACTTCGCAAATATAAAACCCCCGCTCACTGAGCGGGGGGTTTCTTATAACAAACTTTTATTTCTTCTTGTCCCCTTTTACCGTCAGATAACCCATCAGACGATAAATGAGTTTGGCCGTGTTAAACTCCGTAATGGGGTCGGCCTTGCGCTGGCAGGCTTCCACCACGTCTATGGCCACAATGTTCTTTTTTTCAATGACGGCGCGGAATAAGTCCAACGCTTCATACCACATAAATCCGCCGGGCTGCGGCGTGCCGGTGGCCGGTATGACGGAAGGATCAAATCCGTCCACGTCAATGGTGATGTACACCGTGTCCGTCAGTTTTTCAAGCACTTGCGGAATGAGTTTGTTGACGTCGCGGTTTTCATGCATTAAAAACGTGGTCACTTTGCCGGCGTTGCAGTATTGCTTCTCTTCGCTGGCTACGCTGCGGATGCCCACCTGCACTACGGGCACCTGGCGGGAAGCCGGGTAAAGCGCGCAGGCGTGGCTTTTGGGCGTGCCTTCAAAGGTTTCGCGCAAGTCGGCGTGCGCGTCAAAATGCAAAATGCTGAGGTTTTTGTATGCCTCAATATACGGTTGCGCCAAAGCTTGCGTGACGGTGTGTTCTCCCCCGATATAAAACGGTACGCACTGTTTGTGTTTCATCATTTCGCGTACGGTTTTGTCTATTTCTTTAAAAACTTTGTTGGTGGAGCCGGCGCAATTGACGGCGGGCAGGGTGACGATTCCCTCTTCCCAGGTTTCGGTTTTGGTTTCTTCGTCCCAAAGCTCAATTTGGGTGGAGGCTTCTATCACGGCGGCGGGGCCTTTGGCCGTGCCGTGTCCGTAGCAAACCGTTTTTTCAAACGGGACGGGCACGACGGCGAATTTACAACGGGCTAGAGAGCTGTTTTTGCTCTCTAGCCCAATAAACTTATCGGTTTGTACGTTGTCGCTCACAACAGGTCCTGATCGTTGTTATTTCACGAATACGGCGGCGGCGATGACCGTGGTCCACATTCCTTCCACGCAGATGGCGGATTGGGTAATGTTGGTCGTGCGGACGATCTTGCCGCTCATTTTCCAGATTTCTTCTTTTTGGTCCCAGCTGGTGTTGTTGTCAAATTCAATACCCAGCGTGGTGGAGAGCATCAGCGCCGCCAAATCTTCGGCGTAGTCTCCGGCTTGTTTGTCCGTTTCTCCGAAGCTGTGGTGCTCGGAGATATATCCGTGGGTTTTGGCTCCGTCTTTGGGGATGGCCAAGCCGACGGAAGCGGAAATCAAGCGGCGGTATTCGTTGCTGGTGTTGCGGCTGATGACGCAATGCAAGATTTGGCCGGGGCGCAATTGTTTCACGCCTTTGGACACGGGAATGGTTTTGCATCCCGGGGGAAAAATGCTGGACACGGGCACAATGTTAAACGGGGCGATTTTCGCGTCGCGCAGAGCTTCTTCGAAGCTGGCCAGTTTTTCTTTGTGCCGGCCGATTCCTTTGGTCAGGAATATTTCTTT
>CAMGSK010000042.1 GCA_946061795.1 uncultured Elusimicrobium sp. | reverse complement strand
CCCGTGCCGTATGCGGCTTATAATGATTTGGATGTGTCCAAGAACTGCGACGTGGGGTTGGCTGGCTCCTGCTCTATTAAAAGCGGTAAAAAATTTGAGGTCGTTGATACTATGAAGGTGACTAAAGGGACCTTGAATCTGAACGGCGGAAATATTACTGGAACAAATCTGGGAGCCGGCTTGGGCTTGCCCGGAAATTCGGCGGAGGTTGCTTTTTCCGGCGATTTAAAGGTGGGAAGCATACCGAAGGACTACCCCATTCATATATTGGAATCTTCCGGCCAGACGACAATCAACGGCAATTTATATCTGACTACGGAGTACGCTTTTCCAATCTGCGGTGCCGACGGCCATGAAATTGCCTGGAGACAGCTGGATTTGGGAAAAGGCAATAAAATTTATTTGACCTGCGGCACGGGCACCTGCGGTGACAATGAAGCGCAGATGAAGGACCGTTGTGAGAATCGCGAACGCAGCACTTGGCACAGCGATACCTGCACCTGCGACTGTCCCGACGGCCAGCACTGGAGCGAAGAGACCGGCCAGTGTGAGTCTGATTGTGACCAAGACAGAAAAACGCGTTGTACGACTGTTCCCGGACATACGGGAGTTGTTGGAACTTGGGATGATAGCACTTGTAAATGCAGCTGCCCGGAAGGTTTTTATTATGATGAACAAGAGGGCGTCTGTGAAGCGATATGTTCCAACGGCGTGCAGGCCTTGGCGGAAAAAGAACGTTGCGAAGACGACCGCAATCGCGGCCGTTGGGATTGGAGCATTTGTTCTTGTCAGTGCCCGTTAGAGGGAGAGGTATGGAACCCTCAAACAGGAGAGTGCGGGCAGCCTTGTTATATTTGGGTATGGAAAAGTTGCGATCAGGGGGATTCTTGGAGTTGTTTGACGTACACGGGTATCTATGCTGGCGTACCGAGCGATGATTGGGCAGATTGCGGAGATTTAGGTGGAAGGACAGTACAATCTCCGGATAATGAACACAGAGGCATGGATGGCCGTGTTTGCTTAATATGTGATAGCGGCTGTTGGAGAGACTGCGATTATGTATGGCCGACGGACAACGGCACGTGTGGTTGTTATCGTGAAGGAGACTATAGAGACGATTGCCGGGATCCGAGCTGTGACCCCTGTTGGGATGACGGACCGTGGTGTGAATCGTGGGAACAAGACTTTTGGGAAGATCAACACCGAGACGATTATGATCCATGGGACGACTACGATCCATGGGACGACTACGATTACGACTACGATTACGACTACTAATAATCCCTGTCTCTCTACCCAAAATCATGAAATAATCTGAAGCGGGGCCCAAACGGGCCCCGCTTTTTCTCCTCCGGGTAAACGGGCGGAATCGGTGGAGGCAGGTAAGCGGGGCGAAGACCCGCGCGGGACGCTCCTTTTTTGCTACAATAAATATATGACGACGGATAACGATTTTTACCAAAACTATCAGGTGCCCGAAGACTTGCGCTTCCGTACGCAGGACATCCTGCGCAACGGCGGTTTAAACTGCCAGAGCAAGCTGGCCCCGAAATATTTTGACTCTATTTTTACGCCGCCCAACCGCATTACGCAGGCGCGCGTGGAGCTGGAATTTTGGCCCGCGGGCAAAGAAATCATGGCGCGCGGCCGCGTATGGGGGGAGCGCACCGTCCGGTGCGACCGCTGCCTGCGCCAAACCGTCCAGACGTTTGACGAAACGTTTTTGGAGAGCTATGGCGTTGCAAGCGAAATAATTGATATAATGTCTTTGGTGCGGCAAACGCTTGCGCTGACCGAAGACATTCAGTTTTTGTGCAAGCCGGACTGCAAGGGCCTTTGCCCGCAATGCGGCAAAGATTTAAACGAGGGCCCGTGCAGTTGTCAGCCCGAAAACCTTTCTCCGTTTGCGGAATTGAAAGGCAAATTTTAAGCAGCATCATTTGACGTGTCAAAGTAAGGAGCAACAACAATGCCTAATCCGAAGAAAAAACACACCCGTTCCAGAAGAGATTTGAGACGCTCTCACAACTCGGTCATCGAAGTGGCGCAGCTGGTGGAATGCCCCAACTGCAAGGCCATGCGCCTGCCCCACAACGTCTGCCCTTCCTGCGGGTTTTATAAAGACCGCGTAGTCGTCGCGCAGAAAGCGGCCGAGAAAGAAGAATCCAAATAAACTTTCTATTATGACCAGAATAGCCCTGGACGCTTTAGGCGGGGATTTCGGAGCGACGCCCAACGTGCTCGGCGCCTTAAAGGCGGCCAAACATTTGGACGTGGAAATCATATTGGTCGGTGACGAAACCGTCCTGCGCCGGGAGCTGTCCACTCTGGGCTATTCTGCCTTGCCAAAACGCATATCTATTGTGCACGCCCCGGATGTCATAGACATGGGGGCCGATCCCGCACGGGAAGTGCGCGCCAAAAAAACCGCCAGCATCGTCGTCTGTGCGGAATTGGTGCACAAAGGGCAGGCGGACGCTTTTGTTTCCGCCGGCCACAGCGGCGCGGCCATGGTGGCGGCGCTGTTTGGCATGGGGCGCATTAAAGGCGTGCTTCGTCCCGCCATCGCCACTCCGATGCCCACCTACCGCGGCGTGAGCCTGCTGCTTGACGGCGGCGCCAACGCGGACTGCAAACCCATTCATCTCTTGCAATTTGCCGTCATGGGTTCCACGTATATGCAAAAAGTATTTGACGCGGAAAACCCGTCCGTGCGCGTGTTGTCTATCGGAGAAGAAGAAACCAAAGGCAACATGCTGGTCAAACACACCGTGCCGCATATGCGCGAAGTGGGCGTAAATTTCCAGGGCACCTTGGAAGGGCGCGACGTAAACACCGGCGAAACGGACGTGATCGTCTGCGACGGCTTTGTGGGCAACATCGTACTGAAAATGGCCGAAGGTCTGGCCAAGACGATGATTAATATGATTAAGCGCGAAGTCAAAAAGCGGCCGCTGGCCGTGTTGGGCGCGCTGATGTCCAAGGGAGCGTTTAAAGCCGTTAAAAAACATACCAACCCCGACAATTACGGCGGAGCTCCGTTGGTGGGGGTAAACGGCGTGGCCATTATTTCCCACGGCAAATCCAACGACGTAGCCATTTTTAACGCTTTAAAAACGGCTGATAAATTGGTAAAAAAAGATTTTATAGGGGACGTGTCCCGCAAAATGGCGGAGCTGAAAGATACGTTTGCACGTATTGAAGAACAGTTTGCCAAGGAGGGGGAACATCATGTTTGATTTTAAAGGCCAAAAAGTGGTCGTCACCGGCGCCACGCGCGGCATCGGGCTTGCGCTGGCGGAGGCTTTCGCCCAGGCCGGAGCGGATGTGGCCGTGTGCGGCACCAATGAAGAGCTGCTGGCCAAGACCAAAGAACATTTGCAATCTTTCGGCGGCAAAGTGTTCGCCGCCAAGTGCAATATTTCCTCGGCTTCGGACTGCGCCGCTTTTGTGGAAGGCGCGGTAAAAGAACTGGGGGGACTGGACGTGCTGGTCAACAACGCCGGCATTACCAAAGACGGCCTGGTCGTACGCATGAGCGAGGCGGACTGGGACGCGGTGATTAACGTGAATTTGACGGGCACTTTCCTGATGTCCAAAGCCGCTTTAAAAGTGATGTTTAAACAAAGAAGCGGCAACATCGTCAATATTTCTTCCGTCATCGGCCAAATGGGCAACGCCGGTCAGGCCAACTACGCCGCCAGCAAGGCGGGCATTATCGGCTTGACCAAATCTTTGGCCAAGGAATTCGGCTCGCGCGGCGTGCGCGTCAACGCGGTCGCGCCGGGATTTGTTCATACGGCTATGACCGACGCCATGAGCGAAGAAATGAAAGAAAAAGCTTTCTCCGCCATTGCGCTCAAAAGATTTGCAGAACCGCAGGACATCGCCAAAGCAGTCATGTTTTTGGCCAGCCGGGACGCGTCCTATATTACCGGGCACGTGCTGGCCGTCAACGGCGGACTTTACATTTAAAGAATACATTCGGAGGACAACATGTCTGTAGAAAACGTACAAGAAAGAGTAAAAAATATCATCGTGGAGCAGTTGGGCGTGGAAGCTGACCAGGTGAAACCCGAGGCCCAGTTCGTCAACGATTTGGGAGCCGACTCTTTGGACACCGTGGAACTCATCATGGCGCTGGAAGAGGAGTTTGACATTGAAATCCCGGACGACAAAGCCGAAAAAATCAAAACCGTGGGTGAAGCCGTCAGCTATATTGAAGCCAACGCCAAAAAATAAAGCGTGCCGATAAAAGAGCTACAAACAATCATCGACTATTGCTTCAAAGACGCGGAGATTTTAAGGGAAGCACTCACTCATAAATCTTACGCGGGCGAACACAAGGCCGTTCACCACAACGAACGCCTGGAGTTCCTGGGAGACAGCATATTGGGCGCCATTGTGGCGCATTATATCTACTGCCAGTGCCCGCACAGTGAAGAGGGAGTGCTTTCCAAAATAAAATCCAATCTGGTGTCCAGACACAATCTGTATCTTTGGGCAAAAAAGTTGGAGCTCGGGCGTTTTATGCGCCTGGGACATGGCGAACTGGCCACCGGCGGACGCCAGCGCGACAGCATCATTTCCAACGCCATGGAGGCCGTCATCGGGGCCGTATATCTTGACGGCGGTTATCCGGCGGCGGAACATGTGGTGCTTCCGTGGGTGCGCACGCAGGAGCTGAAACAGGACGCCGGCGACTTTAAGAGCCAGCTGCAGGAATATATTCAAAAGCGCAGCCGCAGCACGCCGACCTATGAAGTGCTGCAGACCGTGGGCCCTGAGCACGATAAGATATTTACCGTGGAAGTCGCTTTAGACGGCAAACGCCTCGGTGTCGGAAAAGGCCGCAATAAAAAATTGGCCGAACAGGACGCCGCCAGAGACGCTTACCGTCGTTTGAAAGTTAAAAAATAATCCGAGGGGTTTGTGTCATTCAAAAAAACCACATCCCGCCTAACGGCCGTGCCCGCCAAGCAGGCCCAAAAAGTGTTGCAGAAAGCCCAGCGCAGGCCTTATACGTTTTTGATTGTGGCCGCATTGGTGCCTTTGGCGGCGCTTTTGGCGTTTACGCTGAAAGGAAGCGTTTCCGCTTCCCGCCCGCGCAAAGCCGCCGGGACGCAGGTGATTGTGTCTGGCCAAACCCCTCAGCAAATTGCCGAAGAAGCCACCAACGCGCTGCGCAAAGGCGACGAGGCGGCTTTTTTTGATATTCTGGACCGCAAGGTAAAAGATCCCAATATCATCAACAGCCGCGGCGACAGTTTGTTGTTGGCCGCCGCCACGTTGGGCAATATGTCCGCGGTGGAGCGGCTGTTGGCTTTGGGGGCGGACGTAAACAAACAAAACGCCTATACGCGCGATACCGCCGTGCTGCGCAGCGTCTATATGGGCCACGACGACATTACCCGCCTGCTGGTTTATGAAAACGCGGACTTGAACCTTCCCAACAATTACCGCCAAACGCCGATGGGCTTGGCCGTGGAAAAACAGAAAGGCCAGCTGGTGGATTTGTTTTTGCTTAACGGCGTTAAAGCCGGCGTAGATTCCGACACGCTGCTGCGCGCCAGCGCCAAGAAAAATTTTGTGGGCGTGTTGGGGATGCTCAAAGCCGGGGTGGACCCCAACGTACAAAACGACAAAGGCAACTCTCCGCTGATTATTTCCGCTTCTTTGGGCGATACGCGCAGCGTGCAGACATTGCTTGCCTACCGCGCCAACGTCAACGCCGTCAATAATGAAGGCAATTCCGCTTTGCTTTATGCCGCCCGCTACAACCATCCTCAAACGCTGCTTGCGCTTTTTGCGCCGCTGACCATGCAATACCGGGCCGACGTCAACCAGCAAAACAAACGCGGAGAAACGGCCTTGTATTGGGCCGCGCTGAAAGGTTATCCGTCCGTGGTGAAAATTCTGCTCGCTTACGACGCGGATAAATCCCTCAAAACCGCCGACGGACAAACCGCGCTGGACGCGGCCAAACGCTACCGGCGTACGGAAATTGTCCAATTGCTGGAAATGCCCTCCGAAGAAGTAAAACGCTTGTTTCATCAGGCGCGTGAAGGGCAGATGGCCGCCGAGGCTTCCCAAGGGGCCCGCCAGGCCGAAGCCGACGCGGAACAAAATTCGTCCAAATAATTTCAGTCGTGTTTCCTTCCCGTTCTTTCGCGTAAAAGACGGGGGAAACCGCTCTCAATTTGTTATAATTTGTATATGAGAAAATACAGCGTTTTCGCACCCGTTTTTCTGTGGTTTTTTTCTTCCGCGGCGTATGGCCAGCTTTCCGCTTCCCGGCCTGAATTCAAAGCTTCTCCCGCGGTAGGACACGCCACCTTCAGCCAAAGCGGGGGGGATAATTCTTCCGCGGAGTTTGCCGGGGAAGGATTTGTATCCGGCAAGGTGACCAAACAGTCTTTGGTGGAACGGGTGGATTTGCAGCTGAGCGACAAAATTCTGCATTCGTCGGTGCAGAACTATTCTTTCCCGGCCGAATTGCAGCCCGTCGCCCGCAAATGTCTCGCCGAAGGGCCCGACGCCTGTTATTTTTCCTTTAAAGCGTATGAAAAGGCCGAAGACGCCGCCGTGGCGGCCCGGGCCAACTTGGAGCTTTCCGTTTTGTCTCTTCAGCGCGGGCTGGTCAAACAGGCTCTGACGTACGTCAATCAAGCCGTCAAACTGGCTCCGGAGGATCCGTTTGCGGAACTGACGCGCGGCTGGACGCTGTTCGCCGCCGGAAAATATAAAAAGGCCCGCCAGTCTTTTTCCAATATGCTGTATCTGACGGCGGATTTTGAATATGCGTCTTCCGCCAAGCTGGGCACGGCTTTGGCGTATTATTTTGAGGGAGACGTAAAAAACACTGCCCAGACCCTGCAGCATATTTATACGTCGGACCCGTATATGATTTCTTTCGCTTCTTACATGATGGGCCGGCTGGCTGCCGACCATAAAAAGGCCCGCCATCAGGCCCCCGTGTTTTTGCAGCAGGCGCTCAGCCACGACGCCAACAATTACCCCGCCATGCAGCTGCTGGCGCGTCTGACGGCGAAAACGGAAAAAAATCCGCAGGCGGTTTTTCAGGCCTTTTCCACGCTTTACAGTTTGGACCCGGCGGACACATACGCCCGCAAACAAACCGCGAAACAAATGGCCAAACTTCCCGGGAACCCGGCTGACTATTTGTTCTATCTTCGTTTGGACCGCCCGATTGTGCAGGATTTGCCTTCTACTCCTTCCGACATTGTCAAAATGGCTTTGTACGCGGACCGTTGGCAGCGGCCCGTTGCGCTCACGCGCGTCAGCGTGATGCCTTCGGGCGTTATGACCGCGCGCAGCGAGCGGCTGGGCGAAGTCTTTCAGTCTCCTTCTTACGTCACGCGCGTGCTGGAGTTCAATCCGCAAACCAAAGGCGTGGACGTGAAGGATAAATACGGACACGTGGAGTTTTCCTCCCGCCGGCCTTTTACGCTGCAGCCGGATAAAGACGTCAAAACTTTGTTGGTCAAAGACGCTGCCGCCGAAGATTTGTTCGCGGCCGATTTAAGCGACAAAGAATTAAAAGGCGCACTGACCGTCATCCCCGGGGAGGAAGGCATGACGCTGGTCAATGAGGTGTATGCCGAAGATTTAATTCCGTCCCTGCTGGCCACGCAAGCCCGGGGCGTACAGCAGCCCCAGGCTTTGGCCGCGCTGGCGGTGGTGTTCCGCGCCGCACTGAAAGAAGCATCCGTACAAAACGCGGACAAGCCCTATCATATTACCGACAACGACGTATATTTCAAATTTAAAGGCGTCAACCTTACCGTGCTGCCCATGCTGGAAGCGGCCAAAGCGTCTTTGGGCTTGGAACTTTCCGGCACGGAACTGGGCTACTACGCTTCCTGCGGAACGGTCACCTACGACGCTACGGCCAACACGGACCAGCGCCCCGGTTATGTTTATTCTCCGGTGAATCTGTCCAAGTATATCCTTTCCAGCCCGCCGGCGGATTTATATTCCCGCCCGCAGGATGCGACGCGTTGGTCTGAGGTCAAGTGGATTTATCTGTATGACGCCAAAGATATTCAGGAGCGTTTGAACGCGCGCGTCAAGTTCGGTAAACTGCGCGCGCTGGTTCCGTTGAAACTTTCTCCCACGGGGCGCGTGCTGTCTATGCGTTTTGAAGGCAGCAAGGGCTCCTTTGAAGCGCAGACCCCGCAGGAAGTGAATTATATGCTCGGAGCGGGCACCATGCGTTCCACGTTTTTTGATTTCGTTCCCGTGTATAAAGGCAAAAACGTCGCGCGCGTGCTGGTGCGCGGATATGACACAGGCACGGGAGTCGGCTTGTGCGTCAGCGGCGCGCAAGGGCTGGCCCGCACGGGCGCCAATTACCAGGGCATTATCAAATATTATTTTCCTAACGCCCGCATTTTAGATACCCATACCGGAGAAGTGCACTGATGGAAAAAACGAAAATTCTGTATTTTATTACCGCGTTGGACCAAGGCGGCGCGCAAAACAGCGTGCTGACCACGATTAAAAAATTGGACCGGCGCGAGTTTGAGCCGTATCTGGCCGCCGGCAAAGGCGGCCGTCTGGACGGCAAAGCCAAACGGGAAATGAAAAACCTGTTTTTTATTTCGGCGCTGCGCCACGATGTGCGCCCGAAATACTGTCTGCATGACGCGCTGGCCGTGGTGCAGATGGGCCTTTTGATGCGCAAGATAAAACCCGACGTGGTGCATACCAACGCGCCCAAAGCGGGCATATTGGGGCGTATCGCCGCGCGCGTTTTTTGGCGCAAAGCCAAAGTGGTGCATACGTTTCACGGGCTGGGGTTTGCCAAAGAACACGGCGAAAAGCATTTTAATTTCTTCGTCAAGACGGAGAAATTTTGTTCGTCCTTGACCGACGCGCTGGTGTTCGTGTCCAAGAAAAACGCCGCCGAAGCGGCCGCGCTGGGCATCGGCAAAGGCGTGCGCAGCGAGATTATCCGCGCCGGAATTGATTTTGAACGCAAACTGCCGCCCAACTTTACGCCACAGTCCAAAAAAGCGTCTTTGAAGATTCCCCAGCAGGCGAAAGTGGTTCTTTCCGTGGCTAATTTCAAGCCGCTGAAAAATCCGTTTCATTTCGTCATGGCTGCCAACAAAGTGCTGGGCCAAATGAAAAACGTCTATTTCATTTATACCGGGGACGGCCCGCTCAAAGCCCGCGCGGCCAAACTGGTCAAAGAACTGGGCCATGAAAAGCAAATCCTTTTCCCGGGCTGGCGCGGAGACATTGACGAACTGATGGCCATGGCCGACGTATATGCCGGTACGTCCTTGCGCGAAGGGGTGCCGATGTCCTTATTGGAAGCGTCTGCCCACCGCCTGCCCGCCGTGTGCTATGACGTGGACGGCGTGGGAGAAGTGATTACGGACAACCGCACCGGCTTTTTGGTCAAACCCAACGATTTGGCCGGCTTGGCCGAGAAAATTAAGACGCTGCTGCGCAACAACTCCCTGCGGGAACGTTTTAAAAACAACATCTCCAAACGGGACTTCGGCGAATTTACCGTTCCCGTGATGATTCGCCGCCAGGAACAGCTTTACCGCAGCCTTTGCCCATCCAAGCGGCCGCTCAGAAAACCGTTTTTCCGCCGCCGCCGTGCGGGCGCCCGGCGCAAATTTAACTCCACCGGAGACAAAAAATAATGGATTACGCAATCAATGAAATGGAGCAGGAAACCTTAAACGCCACGCGCGAACTGGCCCAGAAAAAACTAAAGCCTTTGCGCGCGGAAATGGACGCCAAGGAACAGTTTTCCAAAGAAATGTACGAAGAATTCCGCAAGTCCGGGATGTTCGGCTTGTGGCTGCCGGAAAAATACGGCGGTTTGGGCGGAGGCATTACCTGTCTGGCCATGGCTTTTGAAGAATTGTCGCGCGTGTGTGCGGGCCTGGCGTTGACGCCGGGCACCACCGCGCTGGGCGCGATACCGATGTTTCTGGCCGCCACGGCGGAGCAAAGAGAACGCTGGTGCTATGATTTGGCCAGCGGCAAAAAACTGTGGGCGTTTGCCTTGACGGAGCCCGAAGCCGGCTCCGACGCCAGCGCCTTGAAAACCACCGCCATCAAAGACGGCGACGAATACGTGGTCAACGGCACCAAACATTTCATTTCCACCGGCAAAGAAGCCGATTTTTACACCGTGGCCGTCAACACCAATCCGGCCCGCGGCGCGCGCGGCATTTCGCTGCTGGTCATAGAAAAAGGAACGCCCGGGTTTAGCTTCGGCAAGAAAGAAGAGAAAATGGGCATCCGCACCAACCCGACGTATGAGCTGATTTTTGAAAACGTCCGCGTGCCCAAAGAAAACCTGTTGGGCAGCGAAGGCCGCGGCCTTTTGTACGTGCAGGAAACGCTGGATTATTCCCGCCCCGGCGTGGCCGCGCAGGCCGTGGGCATCGCCCAGGGCGCGCTGGATGAG
>CAMGSK010000041.1 GCA_946061795.1 uncultured Elusimicrobium sp. | reverse complement strand
GGCAAGAAGATGAAACGGGTTTCTGTGGGGAATTTAGAGGGCTTTACGCTCATTGAGCTTTTGGTGGTGGTGCTGATTATCGGCATATTGTCGGCTATTGCTTTGCCGCAATATGAAAAAGCCGTTTTGCGCAGCCGGATGGCAGGGGCGTTTCCAGTCGTTCGTGCAGTGCAGACGGCCATGGAGGAATATGAGCTGGCTAACGGAACTCCGCCTGACAGTATGGATGATATTTTGGATATGACGGGATATCCAAATATGGTAAGGGTTAGTCTTGGTATCTCTCAGTATCGTGTCGGAGATTATGTTCTGATTCCCCATTTAGATTTAAAACATTTTGCCGTAATTTACGCCCCGGGGAGCAGCCAAATTGGAGGAAACGGGCGAATTGGTGCGGGATTTTCTAATGGGAAAATAGGTTGTGCAGTGGTTCCTCATACAAAGGACGGAGCTTATGAGAAGGCTTTAAGTATATGCAAAAGTTATTCTTCTGCTTCTTGTGGTGGAATTTCCAGTGGATATGCAAGTTATTCTATATATTGCATGAATTAAAATATTTTGAGAGCGTTTGAAAGATTTGCATTTGAAACATGATATAAAAACATCCCCGGACGCTGCAAAGCAAACCGGGGATGTTTTGTCGGATGAGAATTCAAACTTTCATGATTTCCGCTTCTTTGGCGGCCACCAGTTTGTCAATTTGCGCAATGTTGGCGTCCGTGGCTTTTTGCACGTCGGCCTCGTAGCGTTTGAGGTCGTCTTCGGTCACTTCGCCGGCTTTTTGGGCTTTCTTCACTTTTTCCAGTACGTCGCGGCGGGTGTTGCGCACAGCCACTTTGAAATCTTCGCTCATTTTGGCAATGTTTTTTGCCAACGTTTTGCGGCGGTCTTCGGTCATGGAAGGCAAGGTAATGCGGATGACTTTGCCGTCATTGACCGGGCTGGCGCCCAGGTCGGCTTTCTGCAGGGCTTTGTCAATGTCGTTGAGGGCGGACATGTCCCACGGCTGGATTTCCAGCGTGCGCGCGTCCAGCACGTTAATCATCGCCATTTGTTTGAGCGGCGTGGGCGTGCCGTAATAATCTACGCGGATGTTTTCCAACAGCTGCGTGCTGGCGCGGCCCGTGCGAATGGTGGCTAAATCTTTGTGCAGTTTTTCCACGTGTACGGCCATTTCGTTTTTGCCTTTGGCAATAAATTCGTTGATGCCTTCCATAGGTTCCTCTGTATGTTGAAGTTTAGTTTATTATAGCAATTTTTGCGTGTTTTCCCGGCAGTCGTGCGGATATGTCTGGCAATAGTGTGGCGGAGTCCCCCACGAAGCCGCCGACGGGAAGACCCGCCGTTTGTCCGTGATGATTTCTTTTTGAGGATTCATCGCCCAAGTGCCGGTTTCCCGTTGCGCTTGTTTGTTCCCTTTAAAAGAATAATTTTTTTCGTAGGTTCCCTCGCGCACCACGGCGGAAGCCGGAGAACCTTCCGGAAGCTTTGCCAGCTCAAAGAACCATTGTTCGTAAGCGGTGCCCGCGTGCAGCATATCATCCAGGGACGTGTTATACACGCTGAAGGTCAGATAGTCGCCGTTATACTCATACGTATATTGCATGGGTTTCTTTGTATCCGTCAAAGTTGCGCGGGTCACGGTGCCGTCTGAGGCAAACTCAATCCGTTTGTCGGGAAATGAAGGACGGTTGTAAAACGCGGCCACGCGCGCGGCTTGACCGTCATTTTCCGAGATTAAGACAGAAGGAGCATCAAATTCAAAACTTTGCAAGATTTCTCCGTTCGGGGAGTAATCGTCGCGTCGGCGCAGGAAATCGCTTTGAAAAACCACGAAACTGGAACTGCCGTCTTCAAAAAATAATGTGTGGCAAACCGCAGAAGAAGAACGTTCCTGCCGCATTGAAGGACACAGCGCCGGTTCTTTGCGCAGCAGAGGCGCCCCGTATGCGTTTTGCGTAAAATCTAAATTTTTGACGTTAAGCGGCAGGGTCTCTCTCCAAGCCTGGTATTCTCGCTCCCTTTTTTGTTCGGTGAGAAGAATATTTTTTCGTTTTAATTCAAAAGCTCTTGTCAGCAGTTCTTCCGCCTCTTGCAGAGAAACGGAGAGCCGGTGCAGATTGTCCGCCTGACGAATATGAGTGCGAGCCACCGCCTCCCCGGCAAGTGGCATGTGAACAAAAAGCAATAATTTTCTGACTTCGGGTTCTGTCAGTTTTTCTTGAAAAATTTGCCGGATTTGGCGATATAATTCTTCTTGAGAAAGAGGTTCTTCATCTGTCTGAAGCGCTGGTTGCGCAGTCTCCGTTATAGCGGAGGCAGAAAGAGGTTCTTCATCTGTCTGAACCGCTGGTTGCGCAGTCTCCGTTATAGCGGAGGCAGAAAGAGGTCCTTCGTACGTCGGAACCGGCGGTTCTGAAACTTCCGTCGCAGCTGTTGTTGCGACAATATCGTCTTTGCCGTCGGATTCGGCAGGTTTTTGCAGCAATTTGGCCGTCCGCCAAACAAGTCCGGCCATGCCCAGCACCGCAATGAGCAATAAAATCCAGAGTAAGGATAAATTTGTATTTTTTTTCATTTTATCAGTTCCCAGCCCGTTGTCCATTTTGGTTGCGGAAGGATGGAAAGCGTATAAAGCAATTTGCCGTCCGCCAGCAGACGATTCCCTTCTAACCGCCATTTCCCGTTTATTTCGCCCATATCGTTGCCGCCCGGATAGCGTACGTAAGGTTTTCCTTCAGTGAAATAATATTTGTCCAGTACCCGTCCGTCCGCCGCGGTGCGCGTAAGACGGATTGGTGCCGGGTCATACCATACCCGCGTGACGACTCCTGCGGCGTAGTCGTGTTCTTCCGTCCGGGCCAATTTGCCGTAAGCGTAATAATACAGCATGAGCGGCCGGCCTTTTGCGTCTCTGTGCGTAAAAGTGAGCGAAGAGGCCCATTTATTGCTTTGATAGGTGCGTGCGCCGTCTGCAGTTTGGCAGTAGAACATTTTTCCGTTTTCAAAATGGGCGCAAAATCCGTCTGAGTTTTGTCGGCAGGAAATGTTCGGTTCCGAGGACGCTGGAAGAGAAAGATCGTCACAGGAAACCTGTTGCGCGGCGTCCGGACGGGGCGTTTCCTCCTGGGGTGCGGCAGGAGAATCCGGCAAAACGGAAGAAAGCACAGAGGCCGCCTGCTCGTCTGATTTCCCGGAGTTTTCCGTCAGTAAACCTCCGGCAGCTTGCATTTGCGCGGCCTGCGGAACATTTTGCTCCGGCTGTGAAGGAAAAGTACAGGCCGCCGTTAACGCGAGACTGGTCCAAAGAAAATATTTGCCCATTTAATAAATCTCCGTGCTAATGTCTTTCCCGCACGCGGCGCATTTGATGCTGCCTTTTTTGCAGGTTAAAAACTTGGACGGGCATTTTGTTTCCCATGCTCGGCTATTTCGGCTTTGCCTTTGCTGATAAATTCGTTAATGCCTTCCATAGAGTTCTCTGTTTGTTATTATAGCAATCTTATGGTGCCGTCCAAAGAGAAATAAAACAGAGTAATAAAAGCGCTGCTAAAAATAAGAGAAAGGGAAGAAGCAACAGAATGGATAATCCTAAAGGAATGTCGCGGGGAGAAAATTCTTCTGACGGCTGCTTATTCTCCGGTAGTTTTTCCTTATTCCACATACGACGCAGGGCTTGTGTAAAGGGAATGCCGTGAGCGCATGCGTTAAGATATAATCCTACAAAACCGAGCATCACTGCGCCGCTCTCCACGTTGCGCACTCTTCCCCACGATGATCTGTATGTTTCTGAATACGCAGTCAGCGAGCTGGGCAAATCCACATTGTTTAGACAAAATATAACAAAAAGCCAGGTCAACAGATGAGGTACCCGCCCTGATAGAGAAAAACTAACCGGTACAACGGCCCATACTAAAAATGTGATGGCGCTTATCATACATAGAGCGGATGAAGGCGAATGGGACCCCGGCAGAAGCCAATACCACGCCAAGTATAAAATACAACCCCATCGGCCGACCTTCAATAAAGTTTTAGCCGTGGCCGGAGGAATGTTTCTTATCATTTAGTAAATCACCGTGCCGATGTCTTCTCCGCACACGGCGCGTTTGATGTTGCCGGGAACGTGCAGATTGAACACTTGGACGGGCACTTTGTTTTCCATGCAAATGGCCAATGCGGCGGTATCCATAAACTGGAGGCCTTTGTCGATGGCGTCTTTGAAAGAAATTTTTTGGATGCGTTTGGCGTTCGGGTTTTTGCGCGGGTCGCTGTCATAAACGCCGTCCACCTGCGTGGCTTTAAGCAAAACGTCGGCGTTGATTTCGGACGCGCGCAGCGCGGCGGCGCTGTCGGTGGTGAAATAGGGGTTTCCCGTCCCTCCGGCGAAGATGACGATACGGCCTTTTTCCAGGTGGCGCAGCGCGCGGCGGCGTACGAAAGGTTCCGCCATTTGGTAAATATTGACAGAGGTCTGCACGCGCGTCGGCACGCCGATTTCTTCCAGTGCAGACTGCAAAGCAATGGCGTTAATGACGGTGGCCAGCATGCCCATACCGTCTGAATTGACGCGGTCAATGACCCCGCCTCCGTCACGCAGGCCGCGCCAGATGTTGCCTCCGCCGATGACAATGGCCAGCTCACAGCCCGTTTGATGCACTTGGGCGATTTCTTGGGCAATTTCTTTCAGCGGGGCCGGATCTACGCCGCGGCTGCCGTCTTTGCTGAGGGCCTCTCCGGAAAGTTTGAGTAAAATTCTTCTTTTGCAGGGTTCTTTGTGGTCCATAACGTTTCCTCTGGGATTTTTTTCATTCTAGCAAAAAAGCGGGGGGAAATCATCACCCGTTTGTCCGGCGCGTTCCGGCCTGCGCAGCGGAGACTTTTTTCTCTCCCGTCGCTTCTGTGCAACGGGGCAGAAAAAAGCCCCTCTTGCGAGGGGCTCTGAAACTAGAAGCGGACGAAGCGGACGACTTTGAGTTCTCCGCCCAAAGCTTTGGATTCTTCGGCCAAGTAAGCGGCAACGGTTTTTTTGTTGTCTTTAATGGTCGGCTGTTCCAAAAGGCAGGTTTCTTTGGCGAATTTTTTGATTTTGCCGGGCAGCATTTTGGCAATCATTTCTTCGGACTTGCCTTCGTTTTTGGCCTGGGTGCGGTAGATGTCCAGTTCTTTGTCAATATCGGCCTGCGGAATGTCTTTCTGGTCCACCCACATGCTCTGCATGCCTACGGTGTGCATGGCCAAGCCGCGGGCGATTTCCTGGGCCTTTTCGGCGTCCACGCCGGAAGCGGCCAACTCAAGAAGAGAGGCTTTTTTGTTGTCGGAGTGAACATAGGCGGCGATGACGGCGCCGTCGGCCGCTTGCCAGTTGTAGGCGCCTTTGAAGGTGGTGTTTTCTCCAAATTTAGGGGCCTTTTCGGCAATCATATTTTTGATGTGTTCATCGGCGGTGTAATCGGCGATTTCGGGGTGTTGCAGCACATAGGCGGCAATATCGTCGGCCAAGCCGATAAAGTCCGGCGTTTTGGCCACAAAATCGGTTTCGCAGCCCAAATAAGCCATGGCGAAGCGTTTGCCGTCGTTCTTAACGGCTACGCGGCCTTCTTTGGTGGCTCTGTCAGCGCGTTTGGCCATGTCGGCCAAGCCTTTTTTGCGCAGGAATACGACGGCCTGCTCCATGTCGTTGTTGTTTTCTTCCAGGGCTTTTTTGCAAGCCATAAGGCCGGCGCCCGTTTTTTCTCTCAAAATTTTAATGTTTTCGGCTAAAGACATTTTTGTCTCCTGATTGAACAAATCGGGCAGGAAGCCGCACCGGGCGGCTCCCTGCGCAAAACAAGTTATTTCTCTTCAGCGGTTTCGGCTTTGGCTTCTTCCGCTTTTTCTTCGGCTTTTACCGTCTTTTTGGCGGCCGTTTTCTTGGCGGCCGGTTTTTTAGCGGCGGTTTTTTTGGCGGCCGGTTTTTTAGCCTTTTTGGTTTCGGCGGCCGGTTCTTCGGCGGTTTCGGCTTTTACTTCTTCCGTTTTCGCTTCTTCGGCTTTGGGAGCTTCGGCGGCCGGTTCTTTCGCGGGTTCGGCTTTTACTTCTTCCGCTTTCACTTCCTCGGCTTTGGCGGCTTCGGCTTCTTTTTCCGCTTTTTCTCCGGCGAGCATGATGCTTTCAAACGCTTGGGCCATGGCCGGGTTGGCCGGGGCTTTTTCGCCTTCTTCGGCTTTGGCGGCTTCGGCGGGCTGTTTGGCGGCCTCAGCTTCGGCGCGGCCTTCCAGCACGGCGTCGGCAATGGCGCCGCAGAAGAGTTTAATGGAGCGGGCGGCGTCGTCGTTGCCCGGCACGGGCACGTCAATCAAATCCGGGTCGGAGTTCGTGTCGCACACGGCCACCACGGGGATGCCCAGCACGCGCGATTCGCGGATGGCGCCGGCGGTGTCCACCGGGTCAATGACAAAGACCACGTCCGGCAAAACTTTCATTTCGCGGATGCCGCCCAGCAGTTTCTGCAAGCGGTTGAGTTCTTTGGTCAAGCGGCTGGCTTCTTTTTTGGAAATGGCTTTAAAAACGCCGGAGCTTTCCCATTTTTCCAGTTCGTTCATGCGTTCAATGGATTTTTTGACGGTCTGGAAGTTGGTCAGCGTGCCGCCCAGCCATTTTTCATGAATGCAGTAAGCGCCGCAGCGGGCCGCTTCGGCCGCGATGGATTCCTGGGCTTGTTTCTTGGTGCCGACGAACAAAAATTTGGAGCCTTTTTTGGCTTCTTCTTTTACAAAAGCGCAGGCTTTTTTGAGTTCTTTGGCGGTTTTTTGCAAATCTAAGATGTGCACCCCGTTGCGTTCGCCGAAGATAAAGCGGCTCATTTTGGGGTTCCAGCGGGAGGTCTGGTGACCGAAATGCACGCCCGCTTCCAGCATGGACTTCATGGATACGTTGCTCATTATACTCTCCTTGTGGGGCTTGCCGCCTAAATTAGGGAAGAGGATTCCCCGGTGGCGCAATGCCCGGGTTTATAAAGGCGGGGCTTTGATTTGCAACCGGGTTGCGCCCTGGCGTTTATAAACCTTACCATATTATAACAAAAAACCGCGCCCTTGTGGGGCGCGGTGTGTAAAAACGGACGAACTTAGAAGCGGCCGTTGACGAAAATCATGGCCGGCAGGAAGCCGTTTTTGGCGATGTTGGCCAAGCCCAGCTGCAAACCGTAGATGTTTTCGGTGTAGTTGACAAAGCCAAACTGCAAGCCGTTGACGGATTTGGCGTAGTTGACAAAACCCAGCTGCACGCCGGTGAAAGAGTCGGCCAAGTTCACGCCGCCCCATTGCACGCCGGTGAAATCCTGTTTGGTCCAAGTGACCAAGCCGGACTGCAAGCCGGTAAAGGTGTCGGCCTGGGCAAACAGCGCGCCCTGCCAGCCTTTAAATTCCGGAGTGACGGCATAGATCCAGGCCCACTGTACGCCGTCAAAATCGTTTTTGGCGTTGGCGTAGATAAAATCAAACTGCACGCCGGAGACATGTTCGGCGGCGGAGCCGATACCAAAGTCCAAACCGGAAATTTCGTCAATGTTGTTGTTGGGAGCGGCGACGGCGATGCGGTCCCACAAGGAAACTTTAATGTTGGAGTTTCCGTAAGCGGCGGCGGCTTTCGGCCACGCGCACAAAATGCTCAGAAACAGAGCAACCCACAATACTTTTTTCATGTCTGTGCTTTCTCCTGTATAAATATGTACTTGAGTACTTATTTATTATAACTTTTTTGTATTTTGACCCGCAACGGAAAAGCGGCTAAAATTTGATTAGTTTTTTGTTGTTTTTTGTCGGTCAAATCACGGCGACTTGACCCCGGTTTTTTTTTTTTGATACCCTATAGGTGTCTTTCATCACGGGCCACGTACATTCGATTTTGGCGCGGCAAAAACAAAAGGAGATTGGAAATGAAAAAAGGCTTTACGCTTATAGAGCTATTGGTTGTAGTTTTGATTATAGGTATATTGTCAGCGGTGGCTTTGCCGCAGTATCAAAAAGCCGTGTTGAAAGCGCGCTTTGCCGGAGCTATACCGATAGCAAAGAGCATTAAAGACAATATGGCTATCTTTCATTTGGCTGAAAACAGATATCCCACTTCGGCTGAATTTCCCGATATGGTGGATTTTGGCGATAAAACCTGCGAACAATATCGTTGCCGGGTGGGGGATTATGTAGTGTATTATTCCTCAACTTTTCCTTATGTACAGGTCCTTTATTCTCCGGGAAACACTTTAAATGTGACGGAGAATAATGTGATTGGGGCAGGGGTATTCGCTAGGGAGAGCACTAATAACGTCCTTACAATGGCTTGTGTGGCGAACGGAACAAAACCAAACCAGGTATGCAGCGTTTATCCTTCGGAAAAATGGACTGCAGCAGCAACAAATTTTACGGGAGGAAGTTTTTATAGAATGTAATAGTTAAGCCGGCTCCGGGGATTTTCCGAAGCCGGTCTTTAGTAAAGGGTTTACTGTTCTTGGTCAAATTGCTATCAAATATAATATTTATTGATACCCAGCAGAATACCCCGGGTGTAAACCCGGGGTGTTTCATTTTCTGTATAGGCTTCTTGTGTAAACGCCGCCGCCGTTGCGCACCTACTCAAAACCGCCGCGCCGCAGGCGGATTTGCTTTTGCTGCCGGAGGCCCCATGGCGGTGCTGAAAAAGATGGGAGATAATTTGGATATGCAGGTTTTGTCGGGTGGGGAACTTACGTGTGAAGCCGCATTGGAAGGTTTGGCTACGGGAGACGACTGTCTGTATGAAACAAAGAATTTTTCATATGGTTCGGTATATGGCATCCCAGCGGCAGCGAATAAAAATGAAGATTATACACTGGTTTTGTTTACTCCTGCTTTAATTTCTCTCGGTCACGATATTCCCGAGGGCAAATTGGGCCGCTGGTGCTCCCCTCATACGGAGAAAGGTACCGCGTTTTGTAAGTCATTAAGCGGCAAGCCGGTTCAGACGTTGGGTTATTTGGGAGTGGACCAAGTGTATCCGTTTTAAAATTTTGACAATTAGGCGAATTTTTTTATTGGGTGTGAAAAACCCCGCGTCTTTGCAGGCGCGGGGTAAATTTTTACCAGCCGGACTTACGGACGGATTTTGTCCATCATGCGCGGGAACGGAATGGTTTCGCGCACGTGCTGCAGACCACATATCCAGCGCACCATGCGTTCTATGCCCATGCCAAAACCCGAATGCGGCACACTGCCGTAGCGGCGCAAGTCCAGATACCAGTCATAGCCTTGCGGGTCCAGGTTCTGCTCTTTCATGCGCTCCAACAGAGCCTCATAATCGTCTTCTCTCTGGCTGCCGCCGATGATTTCACCCGCGCCTTCGGGGCCGATGACGTCCACTGCCAGCACCACTTTGGGGTTTTGGGGGTCGCGTTTCATGTAAAAAGCTTTAATCTCCGTGGGATAGCGGTGAATCATGATGGGCGTGTCGTAATCTTCTCCCAGCAGCGTTTCTTCGTCGCCGCCGATGTCGCCTCCCCACGGGGTATTGTTGCCTTTTTTGTGCAAAATTTCAATCGCGTCCGTGTAGTCGATGCGCGGAAAAGGTTTTTCTACCGTGGCCTGCAGTTTGGACGTGTCCCGTTCCAACACTTTCAGCTCCGCGGCGCGGTTTTTGAGCACTTGGCTCACAATATATTTGATGAAGTCTTCGGCCAGGTCCATGTTGTCGTCCAAATCGTTGTAGGCCACTTCCGGCTCTACCATCCAAAATTCGGTCAAATGGCGGCGGGTTTTGCTTTTTTCGGCGCGGAACGTGGGGCCGAAGCAATAGGTCTTGCCCAAAGCCATGGCGGCGGCTTCCCCGTAGAGCTGTCCGCTCTGGGACAGGAAGGCCTTTTCGCCGAAATAATCCGTCTCAAACAGCGTGCTTGCTCCCTCGCAGGCGGCGGGAGTCAGAATGGGCGCGTCGGCCAATACAAAGCCGTTTTTGTGCAAATATTCGCGAATGGCAAAAATAATTTCATCGCGGATTTTCAAAATAGCGTTTTGTTTGGCCGAGCGCAGCCACAAATGGCGGTTGTGCATGAGAAATTCCGGGCCGTGCTCTTTGGGTGAAATGGGATAGTCTTTGGCCATTTGCACGACATGTAAATCCTTGACGCCCATTTCAAAACCCAGCGGGGAGCGTTTGTCTTCGCGAATAGTTCCCGTCACCGTCAGGGAGGATTCTTGCGTCAGTTTGTCCGCCAATTCAAAAAGTTCCGGCGAAACGTCCCCTTTAAAGACGACGCACTGGATAATGCCGCTGCCGTCGCGCAGCTGCAGAAAGTGCAGTTTGCCGCTGGAGCGTTTATTATAGAGCCAGCCTTTCAAAGTGATTTCTTGGCCTACGTATTGGCCCACGTCTTTAACGCTGATTTTGCCGGACATATTTTTCTCCAATAATAAAAATGTATATATATTGTATCTTTTCCGGCGGAGGGATTCAACGGGAGAGACAAAGGGGGGAGAATAAAAAACCCCGCATAAGCGGG
>CAMGSK010000040.1 GCA_946061795.1 uncultured Elusimicrobium sp. | reverse complement strand
GGCAATGCCGTGCTCCGGGTCACCCACAGCGGGGTCATACACATATCCGCAAATTTCACATACGTATTTCATAAAACTACCTCCCTATTGGTTTAAAAATTCATTTTTGTCTTTATTGACAACATGGAAAGCGTTTCAAAATTTTTGGGAAAAAGGAAAAATATTTTTTATGTTTGAGGCCAAAGGCCGAGTTTAAAAAATACCTTTTTTCCAAAAATTTTTGCTTTCCCGTTGTCTGGCCTTTTTGACTACTTTTTCTGCCAAGAGAAAAAGTAGGGCTGTAAAGGGGATCCCTTTTAAGAGTGCGTCGCTCCTTTCGGAGCCTTGCCCTTTATCACCTTATGATAATATTCATACGTCAGCGGTACGCCGCCGGAAATCATACAGGCGCCGTCTTCCACTTTGCCTATAAAAAGCGTATGGGTCCCAACGTCCACCGTCTGTTCCACTTTCACTTCCAAGAAACTGATGGTGTGGTCCTGCACAATGGGGCAGCCCAATGAGCCTCGCCGGACGCTGAGTCCGGCAAACTTGTCAAAATTCCGCCCGGTACGAAAACCAAACCGGCCGATAAAAGGCAAATCCGTATCCTGCGCCAGCGGCATGGCGGCGAAAACGCGGCTTTTTTCAATCAATTTATGCGTTAAACTTTCTTTATTGACGGAAATGGCCACGCGCGGCGGTTCGGCCGTCACCTGGAAAACGGTATTTACAATCATGGCGTTGTCTTTCCCTTCCCAAGAGGACGTGACGATATAAAGCCCGTAGGTGATATATCCCAGTCCGTCCATCAGTTCCCTGCTTAACATATCAAACCTCTATTTTAGTTTTTCGGCTATTTTCCGGCTGACGGCCAGGCCCAGCTGTTTGCAGGATTGCAGTACCTTTTCGTCCGGCACGAATTTGGCGCTGACGGCGGGAGCTACTTCCTCCACCTTCATTTCTTTCAATGCTTCCGACAGCGTTTGAATCGGCGCGGGATTCCAGCCGTAAGAGCCGAAAGCCCCTCCGACCAAGTTTTTCTTTTTTAAGCCTTTTAAATAACACAAAACGTCCGCCATGGCCGGGAAAATGCCGGAATTGAGCACCGGGCTTCCGATGACCAGCCCGCTGCTGTCCAGCAATTCAGCCACCACGTCGCTGCGGTGGCAGGAATGCATGGACATTTGTTTTACTTCCGTTCCGCCCAAACGCAGTCCTTCCGTCACATATTCAGCCATTTTCTGCGTGCTTCCCCACATGGTGTCATACACCACAATCGCTTTGTTTTTGGGAGCTTGCGCGGCCCATTTGGCGTACAAATTGACGATTTTAGAAGGATCTTTACGCCAGACGAATCCGTGGTCCGGCGCGATGATTTTGGGAGCGAGCCCCATTTTTTTCACCGTGTCCAGAAAGCGAAGCACAATATCCGAATACGGCAAAACAATGTTAGCGTAATACTTTTCCGCTTCATAAAGCCACAGCCGTTCTTCGTTTTCATCGTCAAAGAGTTTGGAAGTGGCGTAATGCATGCCGAATACGTCGTTCGTAAATAAAACGTTTTCTTTCTCCAAATAAGAGAACATACTGTCAGGCCAGTGCAGCATGCGCGCTTCCACGAAAGAAATTGTATCTCCGCCCACGTCTATTTTGTCTCCGGTTTTCACCACTTTCATCTCAAACTGCGGATAGAGTTGGGCGGTTAAATCTTTCAATCCCATATCCGAGCAATACACCTCTTTGGGTTGTATAGCGGCCACGGCCTGCGGCAAAGCGCCGGAGTGGTCCATTTCGGAGTGATTGGAAATAATGATTTCAATTTTTTTCGGGTCGATTACGCTTTGAATGCGCGCCATCATTTCGGGATAAAACTCTTTTTTGACGGTGTCAATCAAGGTCGGTTTTTCGCTCAGAACCAAAAAAGCGTTGTACGTCGTACCGCGTTTGGTGGAATATCCGTGAAAATCGCGGATGTTCCAGTCAATGGCGCCCACCCAATATACTTTGTCGCTAATCTTTACGGCCTGCATAATGTCTCCTTTTGGTAAAAAATCGGAAAATTAATTTTCTTTTTCCCACAATCCGTGCAAATTGCAATATTCCCGGGCTAACACTTTATCGGAATCCGATTTAAAGTCCGCTTCGGGCGCGTCGCCGGGTTTTAAATATTTGCGCTGTACTTTGCCGCACGGGCAAATCAGCTCTATCCATTCTATCCAGTGAACGTCCAACATCGGGTGGGGAATTTCTCCCACTTTCACTTTATAGCCACCTTCTATTTTTTCAATGACGGGAATATGTTTTTCCGTCGCGGCTTCCGTCGTGCCGGGCAGCTGCAGTTTCATCGGTTCTCCGCAGCAGACAAGCGTTCCGTCGGCCGCGTGCACCACTTCCACAATATTGCCGCAAACGGCGCATTTGTAAATTTCATTTAATTTGGTCATAAAGATTCCCCTTTTTTCATTAATTCTTTTACTTTATCCAACACCGCCCGGTAATCGGGCTCTTTGCTGACTTCTTCCACAAATTGAATATAACGTATTATACCTTCTTTATCAACAATAAACACGGCCCGGGCCAATAATCCCGTTTCTTCCATTAAAACGCCGTAATCGGAAGAGAACCCCTCGTTTTTATAATCGGACAGCGTCAATACATTTTCTATTCCGTTTGCGGCGCACCAACGCGCTTGAGCAAAAGGTAAATCCTTGCTGACGGTAATCACAACGGCTTGATTTCCAAATGACGCCGCTTCTTGATTAAACCGCCGGGTCTCTAAATCACAAGTGGGCGTATCCAAAGAAGGAACACAAGACAAAACCACTATTTTGCCTGCGAAGTTTTCACTTTTTACCGGCTCCATTGCCGTATTAATCAGCGTAAAAGACGGAGCTTTCTCTCCTTCTTTCAATTGCGCGCCGACCAAATGAACAGGGCGCCCTTTCATAAAAATATTTCGATGATTCATAAATAAGAATTATTCCTATGTAATTTTAGCAAATTTACTTTCATATGGTATTATAGATGTGAAAATATTTTTACTCAAGCGGAAAAAAAGGATTAGTTTTTTCGTTTTTAAAAACTGTGGATAACTTAAACGAAGCGTTTTTTTGGGGTTTAAATTTCATAAAAAGCCATTTTTGTGTTTTTAAAAGGGGGACACTGCGGATTTTATTAAAAACCTTAAATTAAGCGTTTTTCTGGGTTTAAAATCAAAATGGGCCTTTTTTTCATTGACGCAGTGGGGAATAATTGATAAGATTAAGTAATATCTCAATTTAAACGGCGGCACGGAAGTGGACACTCTTTCATCCGGCGAAAATCTCGCCCCTGTATTTAACGAAATAGAATTAATCCTTGGAAAAGACACATATGATATGTGGCTGCGCCCGGCGGTGTTTACCTTAGAAGGACAAACGCTGACCATACAAATTCCCAACCCTTTTTGGCAAAAAACCATTCAAACGCGCTACGAAAATATTATCAAAGACGCTTTTTTGAAACATACGGGGCTGGAAATCAACCTTTCTTATATTATTCAGGAAATAAAAGAACCGGCGGTTTCCGTTTCCGTCCCGACAGAAACTGTTCCGGCTCCCGCCGTGGCGCCCGTGACGGCGGCCCCCGCGGTAAAGAGGAATCCTTTTCCTTCCCGGTTAAACCCTTCCTACCGCTTTGAAAATTTCATAGAATCTCCTTCCAACCGATTCTCTTACAAAGCGGCCCAGGCGGTGGTAAACAAACTGGGCAACCGGGAAAACAATCCAATGGTCATTTATTCTACTCCCGGTTTGGGCAAAACCCATTTGTTGCACGCCATAGGCAATGAAATTTTGCAAAAAAATCCCAACGCCAAAGTGCTGTATATGTCCGGGGAAGAATTCGTCAGCGAATATATAGAGGCTTTGCAAAACAAATCTTCGGAGAGCTTCCGTAAAAAATACCGTTCGTTGGACTGTTTTTTAATGGACGATATTCAATTTGTGGCGGGTAAATCGGCCAGTGAGCTGGAATTTTTCTATACATTTAATGCTTTGTTTGAAAGCCACAAACAAATCGTATTGTCTTCGGACCGGACGCCCCAGCAGCTGGACTTGGACGAGCGTCTCTCTTCCCGGCTGCTTTCCGGCATCACCAGCGAAATTAAAAAACCCAATTTGGAAACGCGTATCGCCATTCTGCGCCAAAAAAGAGACTCTATTCATTTTGATATCGGCGATGATGTTATTTCATTCATCGCCGAAGGCATACAAACCAATATCCGCGAGCTGGAAGGCTCTCTGTACCGGCTGGTGTCTTACTGCAGCACGCACGGCGTCATTCCCACCATAGCCATTGCGCGCGAACTGCTCAGCGACATTCTGTCGCGCGAAGAAGAACGTCTATCCGTCAACGTCAACGCCATTAAAAAAGTGGTGGGCAAACACTTTAAAATAGACATGGAAGACTTTCAGTCCAAGAGAAAGACGCAGTCCGTGGCGTGGCCCAGACAAATAGCCATGTTTTTATGCACAGATTTGACGGATATGTCTTTGCCGGAAATAGGCCGGGAATTTAACCGGGACCACAGCACCGTCGTACACGCACGGGATTTGGTAAAAGAAAAAGTAAAAAACGATCCTTTCTTTTCCGCGGAAATCAACCAAATCATCAGCGAAATAAAGGCTGTGGATAAAAAATAGAAAATGGTGGATAACCGGGGGATAAAAAAGAAAAACGAAGGATAAAATTTTTACGTGTGGGCAATGTGTATAAATAAACAAAGTTATGCACATAAAGCCAAAAAGATTTGTAGAGGGCAGTACACAAAATCCACAGAATCAACAGGACATATTAATAGGATTAAGAATATGAAGATAAATATCACTAAAGAAACCCTTTTGGAAGGAATTCAGGTTATTTCAGCCGGAGCTTCCTCACGCACGACGCTGCCCATTCTGCACAACTTTTTGATTGAAACCCAGGAAAATAAATTAAAATTGGTGCGTACGGATATGGAAATGGCCACCGTACATTACATCAAGGCGGAAATAGAAGAAGAAGGCAGCCTGACGGTGCCCATGAAAGAATTTGCCGAAATTATCAAGAACCTTCCCGACGGAAAAGAAATTAATCTCTATACCGGAGATAACAACAAATTTCACATTAAATCCGGCAAAAGCAAGTTTTGGGTCATCGGTACGCCCAAGTCCGAATATCCTGCCATTCCGGAAATTGAAAAAACCGGCAGCGTCACGCTCAGCCCGCTGGCTTTGCAAAATATGGTGGACAAAACCGCTTTTTCCGCGTCCACCCAGGAAACGCGTTATATTTTAAACGGCTTGTTGTGGAATAATACCGCCGATAAATTTGAAGTGGTGGCCACCGACGGAGGCCGTCTGGCCGTGGCTTCCCACCCTGCTTTGCCGGAATCGGGCGAGTTTAAAATTATTATTCCCACCAAAATTTTAAACGAAGTGGTGCGTTTTATTTCTTTATCCAAACCCGATAAAGATACGCAAATTCACGTTAACGTGGCCTCCAACCAAGTAAGCTTTGAAATGAACGAAACAACGTTTATCTCCCGCTTGATTGAAGGAAATTTTCCCAATTATAATCAGGTGATTCCCAGCAAGAAAAACATTTCGTTTGAAGTGTTCACCAAAGAACTTTTGGCGTCCACCCGCCGCGCGGCTTTGTGCTCCGGCGAGTTTGGCAGCACCGTGAAATTTCATATGGAAAATAACGCCATGACGGTGTCTTCCACGTCGCAGAATATGGAATTTACCGACGAGCTGCCCATTGAATACGCCCAAGAAGAATTTGACTGCGCGTTTAATCCTCAATTTATTATTGACGTGTTGAAAAACGTCGGAAGCGAAAAAGTGAATTTTTCTTTCGTCAACGCGTCCCAACCGGTGTTGATTGAACCGGTGGGAAATGCGGATTTAAAATACGTCATCATGCCGGTGAGGATTTAAGTGAAATTCGGCGCCAAGCCGCGCGAAATATGGAACAAGCCGTCTGAGTTAAACGGCAAATATAACCGTCTCAACGTTTGTTTGAACCGCCTGATGATTTTGGACCACGTATGGACGAAGCTGGTGGCGGACAAAGGCCGGTTTTGGAAATTGGTCGGCGTAAAAGCCCATACGCTGTATGTGGCGGTCAGGCTCTCCGTGGCGCGAAACGAACTAATCGGACGGCGCGACGCGCTGATACGGGAGCTAAATAAACATTTTGACAAGCCGTGGATTGAAAAAATAGAAATCGTGAAGGATTTAGGAGCCAGTAATGAGTGAAGAAGAAAAGAAACAATACGATTCATCCAAAATTCAAGTTTTAGAAGGTTTGGAAGCAGTGCGCAAACGCCCCGCCATGTATATCGGCTCGACGGGACTGCCGGGTTTGCACCATTTAGTGTATGAGGTGGTGGACAACTCCGTGGACGAAATTTTGGCCGGAGGCGCGACCACCATTAAAGTGACCATCAAAGACGACATGACCTGCTCCGTGGAAGATGACGGACGCGGTATTCCCGTAGATTTGATGACCGGCGCCAAAGACCCGAAACTTCGCAAAAAAAGCGCACTGGAAGTGGTGATGACCGTCTTGCACGCCGGCGGTAAATTTGACAGCGGCGCGTATAAAGTGTCCGGCGGTTTGCACGGCGTGGGTGTGTCCTGCGTCAACGCTTTGTCTGAAGAAACGGAAGTGCAGGTAAAAAAGAACGGTAAAATTTACCGCCAGCAGTACAAACGCGGCAAGCCGGTGACGGAAGTGGAAGAAATCGGTACGACGGATGAACACGGTACCCGCGTGACCTTCCACGCCGACAAAGAAATTTTCGGAGACGTGGCTTTTGTCTATGAAACTATTGCCAACCGCTTGCGCGAACTGGCTTTCTTAAACGCCGGCGTGAAGATTTTGTTCACCGACGAACGCGGCGAAGAAGCCAAAGCCGTCACCTTCCATTACGAAGGCGGCATTTCCCAATTCGCCAAATATTTAAACACCAACAAAACGGTCATTAATCCCGAACCGATTTATTTGACCAAAACGGTGGGCGACAATTATATTTCTTTCGCCATTCAATACAACGAAGGATACAGCGAAAACGTGTTTTCCTTCGTCAATAACATCAATACCGTGGAAGGCGGTACACACTTGAGCGGTTTCCGCTCGTCGCTTACGCGTATTATCAACGAATATATCAAAAATAACAATCTCTCCAAACACAAAGACGTTTCCGTGGGCGGAGACGACATCAAGGAAGGTTTGACGGCTGTGTTGTCCGTTAAAATTCCGCATCCGCAATTTGAAGGACAGACCAAAACCAAACTGGGCAACTCTGAAATTGAAGGCATCGTCCGCTCCACGGTGGGCGAAACATTGTCCACTTTCTTTGAAGAAAACCCCAAAACGGCCCGCGCCATCTGCGAAAAATGCATCGGCGCCGCCGTGGCGCGCGAAGCCGCGCGTAAAGCGCGCGATTTGACCCGCCGCAAAGGCGCGTTTGAAGGAGGCGGTTTGCCGGGCAAACTGGCCGACTGCCAGGAAAGAGACAGCGCCAAATGCGAAATTTTCCTGGTGGAAGGTGACTCCGCCGGCGGTTCGGCCAAACAAGGCCGCGACCGCGTGTTCCAGGCTATTTTGCCGCTGCGCGGTAAAATTTTGAACGTGGAAAAAGCTCCGCTGGTCAAAATTCTCTCCAGCGATACGGTGCGCGATCTCATCGCCGCCGTGGGAACGGGCGTAGGCGAAGGAGAGGGCGGCTTTGATATTTCCAAGCTGCGCTACCACAAAATCATCCTGATGGCTGATGCCGACGTGGACGGACAGCATATTTCCACCCTGCTTTTGACGTTCTTCTACCGCCAGCTGCGTCCGCTGATTGAAAACGGACACATCTATTTGGCCCAGCCTCCCTTGTACAAAGTGAAAAAAGGCAAATTGGAGCAGTATTTGCAGTCGGAAGAGCAAATGCAGCAGTGGTTGATGAAAGAAGGACTCGCCACTGTGGCGGTCACCAATGAGAAAGGCGAGAAAATAGAGGGAGACAAGCTGAAAGATTTGCTCAAAGTGCTGCGCGATATGGAAGACGTGCTGGCCACGTTGGAAGTCAAAAATATTACGTTTAAAGATTTCCAAGCTTTCTTGGCCGAAGGAAGAGTGCCCGTGTACCGTATTCCCCTTCAAAGCGGCGGCTTCCGTTATTTCTTTGACGAAGCCGAATACCGCGCTTACGCCGACCAGTATGTGCTGGAAAAGAAAGAAGAATTAACCGCCGACGGCGTGGACGTGAGCGCGCTGGACGACGAAAGTCTCCAGCCCGAACATCAAAGTTTGTTTGAATTCGGCAAATTGCTCGCGTGTGAAAAGAAACTGGAATCCTACGGCTATACGTTTGCCCAGTATCCGAAAATTGAAAACGAAAAAGAACGCGTTCATCCGCTTTTTACCGTCAACAACGGCAAAACGGACGTGCTGGTTTACAGCTTGGCCGAACTTCTCAAAGCGGTAAAAGACGCCGCCAGCTCCGGCGCCAGCATTCAGCGCTACAAAGGTCTGGGCGAAATGAACCCCGAACAATTGTGGGAAACCACCATGGACCCGGCCAAACGCAAACTTATTCAGGTTAAAATCAATGACGCGGCCGACACGGAACAAGCGTTTACCATGCTGATGGGCGACAAAGTGGAGCCGCGCCGCGAATTCATCCAGTCTCACGCGTTGGAAGTGAAAAACCTGGACATTTAACTTTAACCCGTTTCCGCGCGGAATAAACCGCGCGGAGACGGAAGAAAACGTTTTAACGGGAGTTTATATATCATGAGCGAAGAATTGACGGGCGCGGCCCAAGAGCCGCAGCAAAATAACGTGGATTTGTTTGGCAACATCCAGCAGCGCGACATCGCGGGCGAAATGCGCTCCTATTACATCGATTACGCCATGAGCGTTATCGTGGGCCGCGCACTGCCCGATGTGCGCGACGGCCTGAAACCGGTGCACCGCCGCGTGCTTTATTCCATGAACGAAATGGGCCTCAAATACAACAAGGCCTACAAGAAATCCGCCCGCGTGGTGGGCGACGTGCTGGGTAAATATCACCCGCACGGCGACACCGCCGTATATGACACGTTGGTACGCATGGTGCAGGATTTCTCTTTGCGCAAACCGCTGATCGACGGACAGGGAAACTTCGGTTCTATTGACGGAGACAGCGCCGCCGCCATGCGTTATACCGAATGCCGCCTGCAGCGCATCGCCGACGAAATGCTTAACGATTTGGACAAAGACACCGTCAAAATGATTCCCAACTATGACGGCTCTTTGCTGGAGCCTTCCGTGCTGCCGGCCAAAGTGCCCGCGCTTTTGGTAAACGGCTCCTCCGGCATCGCCGTGGGTATGGCCACCAATATCCCGACGCATAACTTGGGCGAAGTGTGCGACGGTATTATTGAATACATCAAAAATCCCAACATCACGACCAAAGAGATGATGAAAATCATCAAAGGGCCGGATTTCCCCACCGGGGCGTGGATTCGCGGCACCAAGGGCATTTACGAATATTTTGAAACGGGCCGCGGCAGCGTGCGCGTGCAGGCTTCCACCGAAATTGAAGAAAGAAAAGGCGGAAGAGAAGCCATTATCGTGACCGCCATTCCGTATCAAGTCAACAAAACCGCGCTCATTGAGAGCATTGTGGCGTTGGTGCGCGACAAAAAGATTACGGATATTTCCGACATCCGCGACGAATCGGATCGCCGCGGCATGCGTCTGGTCATTGAAGTCAAACGCGACGGCAACGCGCAGGTGGTGCTGAACCATTTGTTCAAGCATACCCAGCTGCAAACTTCTTTTGCCGTGAATATGCTGGCCATTGTGGACGGCCGGCCGCGCGTGCTGTCTTTAAAAGAAGTGATGAAGGCTTATGTCAAACACCGCCAAGAAGTGGTGACGAACCGCACGAAATTTGACCTTAACAAAGCCCAGCGGCGCGAACATATTTTGGCCGGGTTGCTCATCGCTATTGCCAACATGGACGAAGTGGTGGCCATTATCCGCTCCAGCCAGGACGTACCGGCGGCCAAAATTGCGTTGATGACCAAATTCCAGCTTTCCGAAGTGCAAGCCCAGGCCATTTTGGACATGCGCCTGCACCAGCTGACGCAGCTGTCTTCGGCGGCCATTGAACAGGAACAAAAAGATCTGTTGAAGCTCATCGCAGAATTGCAGGGCATTTTGGCCGACCCGCAAAAGATTTTGGACATCATTGTGGACGAACTGACCGAACTCAAGAAAAACTACGGAGATGAACGCCGCACCCAAATCGGGCCGGACATGACGGACTTCTCCATGGAAGATTTGATTGAGAAAGAAGACGTGGTCATCACCATTTCCAACGACGGCTATGCTAAACGCATTCCGCTTTCCACCTACAAGAGCCAGAACCGCGGCGGAAAGGGCATTATCGGCGGCAAGACCAAAGAAGAAGACTTTATGGAACACTTGTTCATTACTTCTTCCCACGCCACCATTTTGATGTTTACCAACCGCGGCCGCGTGTTTGCGTTGCGCGCTTTTGAGATACCGGAAGGAACCCGCATGTCCAAAGGCAAAGCCATCGTCAACCTCTTGCAGCTGACCGGAGAGGAAAAAGTGACCTCCGCCGTGTCTATTGAGGACTTTGACCCCAAAAAGCACAAC
>CAMGSK010000039.1 GCA_946061795.1 uncultured Elusimicrobium sp. | reverse complement strand
CGTGTTTGATGCCCACGCAGGTTTTGCCTTCTTCAATGACGCGGACTTCGTCCACCAGCAGGAAAGGATCGCGGTGGGGAATATTTTTTTTGATGTCTTCTTGGGTTAAAATTTGTTGCGCCGGCATGGACAAAAGCGGCGCCAGCGACAGGCGTTTTTCGTTCATTTGTCCTCCGAGTTTGCCAGCAGCAGCCGTGCAAACAGCACATTGTGTTTGTGCCCGCCCATGCGGCAGGTGATTTTCATCGGCGCCAGGCGTTTGCCCGTGAGGCTGAAGTCTCCCAGCAGGTCCAAAATTTTATGCCGCACCAGTTCGTCGGCAAAGCGAAGTTCGTTTAAAAATTTGTCTTTTCCGACGACGACGGCGTTTTCCAAACTGCCGCCTTTGGCCAGTCCGTGCGCTTTAAGAAACGCCAGTTCTTCTTCAAAGCCGAACGTACGCGCCGGAGCAATTTGGGACAAATAATTGTCCTGCGTAAATTCCAGCGTGTATTCCTGGCGGCCCACCAGCGGATGTTTGTGCTCATAGACAAACGTGACGGTCAGTTTATCGGCGGGCTCGGCCAAATAGGAAATAGGGCCGTAAGAATAAGCGACGGGCTGTTTCAGCGTTAAAAGAGGCAGCTCTCCGTCCAGCTCGTGCAGGCCCGCTTCCAGCAGGCGCGCGGCATAGACGTTTGCGGAGCCGTCGGTGATGGGCGGCTCGGGGCCGTCCATTTCCACCAACAAATCGGTAATGCCCAAAGCGTGCAGGGTGGAAAGCACATGTTCCACCGTCCATACTTCCGCCGTTTCGTTTTTGAGGTTGGTGCCGCGCAGTGTGGAACCCACGTGATATACGTCGGCCTTAATCGGGGCGGAGCCGGGAATGTCCAAACGGACGAAGTGGATGCCGTTTTCGGCAGGTTTAAACGTCATGACGGACGGAGAGCCCGTATGCAGGCCCACGCCGTTGACGCTGACAGATTGGTTAATGGTTTTTCTCATACTTATTTTTCCGCTTTTTCCGCGGCCTTCTTTAAAAGTTTTAATTCTTTGTAAATTTCGGGCAGTCTGCTTTGAACGGCCAACATTTTAAGCGTGTCTTTCATCGGCCGCGCCGGTGTGCCGAACCAAGCCTGGCCGGCGGGGATATCACACGTGACGCCGGATTGGGCCGCCATTTGCACGCCGTCTCCGATATGCAGGTGCCCCACAATGCCCACCTGGCCGGCTGCGATGACCCCGTTGCCGATGGTGGTGGTGCCCGCCACACCCGACTGCGCGCACATGATGCAGCTGCGTCCCACCTTTACATTATGCGCAATTTGCACCAAGTTGTCTATCTTGGTGTTGGCTCCCACCACGGTGTGCGCCAGTTTGGCGCGGTCCACGCAGGAGTTGGCCTGGATTTCCACGTCGTCTTCCAAAATCACGTTGCCGATTTGCGGAATTTTGTGGTGTTTGCCTTCGTGAAAAATAAATCCGAATCCGTCATTGCCTATTTTGGCCCCGGGCTGGAGGATAACGCGGTTTTTCAGTACGCAGTCTTCCCGCACCACCACTTGCGGATACAGAATGCAATTTTGGCCTATCTGCACGCGTTTGCCCACATAGACCTGCGGGAAAATGACGGTATGGTCCCCGATGACGGCTCCGTCCTCAATGACGCTGTAAGCGCCGACGGACACGCCTTCTCCCAGAGTGGCCAACGGACTGACGACCGCCGTGGGGTGCACGCCCGGCGTATGTTTGGGCGTTTGCGCGTCCCAGTATTGCACCAGCAGAGTGAAGGCCCATTCGGGGTTTTTGGCGTAAAGGAAATGGGTTTTTAAAGGAAGGTCTTTGCCTTTGGCGGCTTCCGGCAAAATCAACGCACCGACGGAAAATCCGGCCGGAACGGCCACTTTTTCTATTTGGCTTAAATAACAAATTCCGTCCGCCGCGGGTTCGGCCAGGTCACATACGTGGCGAATGACGAAATTTTCGTCTCCGGCCAATTCGGTTCCGGTAATTGCGGCTATCTGTTTCAGCGTCAGTTCCATAAGGTTTTCCTCCCGGTATTATTTTTTCCGGTACTTTTTGGACTTTTTGAGCCTGTTCACGAAATCTTTCGTCACGTTGACAGGCTGCTGTCCGTATAAAATTTCGTCTTTGCGCACCACCGCGCCGATGTTGCGCTTGCGGGCGAAAGATTTGATTTCCGTATAAATGTCCTGCAAAATGGCTTTGACTTCCTGTTCTTCCAGCTTTAAAATTTCTTCCCGGGTTTGATATTTATAATTGTCTATAAAAAACCCGCGCTCGGCGATAATTTTCTTGTTCGCCCCTATGCGCTCCGTCACGTCGTCAAGTTTCGCCGGCGAGTTGAGCGGGGACGGGGGGAGTTCTTCGCAACCGGAAAACAACAAGCGGTTGAGCGTGTTCCCCAGAAGCAACGTGTCCGCGCTTTCCGGCGGTTTGGGCAAAAGCAGCTGGTCCGTCACGATGCGCTCATAAAACGGCTTTAACACGGCCAACTGCCGGGCGAGCAAATTGTTTTCCGCTTCCAGCGCGGCGATAATGTCCCGCGCGCTTTGCACTTCCCTCTGTTTGGAGCGGATTTTTAAATCAATTTGTTTTTTAACGGCGCGCGTACGGGGATGCTCGTTAAACGCTTCGTCTATGTCAATGAACGCCACCGTCAGGCATTTTTTGGACGGGTTGCCTATGGTTTCTTCCCCGTCGTCTGCGGTGGAAACGTCTTCCTCCGGTTCGTCGGAGAGAACGTCCGGTTCCTGCGCGGTTTGCTGCTGTTCGTCCCAAGCCTGCTGTTTGGCGTGTTCCGAGAGTTTGATATCGTCGGTCTCCTGCGCCGGCGTCTGCGCTTGCGCCGGGGCTTGCATGGGCGCAGCCGGAGCGGTCGGCGTGACGGCCGCGTCGCTGTTTTTGGCTTTGATGGCCTCAATAACAGCCAACTCCTGTTCCGTCAGCGGAGCTTGCTGGGCGTACGCCGCAATAACGCCCACAAATAAAATCAACAGTCCGAGAAATCTGCGCATATCCATATCTTACATCATATTTGAAATATTGAAGTAGAAATGCGAGCGGTCCTCGTTGCTGCGGTGGTTTAATCCGTAGCCCCAGTCAATGCGGATGGGCAGCGACGGGGTGGTGAAACGCAATCCTACGCCTACGCCGGCTTTAAACTGTTTCCAGTCCGGGCCGAACGAAAAATCAATATCGTCAAAATGGTTCCATGCGTTGCCGACGTCGGCAAACAGCGCAAACTGCGCCATGGTGCGCCGGCCTTCGCGCGCCAGCGGGAAACGCAGTTCCGCGTTCATAACGTAATACGTGGTGCCGCCGTACTCGGGGCCGACTTCTCCCGCGCGGTCATAACCGCGTACGGTGTCGGCTCCTCCCAGGAAGAATTTTTCATAGGGCGGAACTTCGGAGGTGCGTCCGTAGGAGCGCACCGCGCCGAGTTTGTTGGACAGCACGAATACGATGGGATAATTTCCGCCCACGTTCAGGACGGTATGGTTGAAAATGGAGCGCGCGTTGAGATACCACAGATCCAAATCTCCCCCGACGGGGCCGCCGGCCAGGGTGACGCCCAAAGAATTGCGCCAGCCGGTGGTGGGGTCCCAGATATTGTCGCGGGTGTCTATAGCGAAATCCGCGCTGATGGAGGACATGTTGGTGGAGCCTTTTTCAATATAATTGGGGTCGCCGGGTTTGGCGGCGGGCTCCCGGTATTTTTCGTCAATGTCGTAAATGTCAATATTTTCAAAAGAATACCCAAAGCTGAGCTGGTAAATGTCGTCGTTGAAACGCGGGCCGACGCGCAAACGCCCTCCGATGCGTTTCTCAGTGTAGGCTTGGTTTTCGTCGGCGAAAGCGCGGTAGCGTCGGGTGTTGAACAAGTCTACTCCCAGTGAGGTGGGCTTATCGTAAATCCACGGGGTGGACCAGCTGACGGTATAGTCTAAAATTTCTTTACCGAACATGGTGCGCAGAGAGAGTCTCTGCGCGCGTCCGAATAAGTTCATGTGATTAATGGAGATTTCCCCGTACAAACCGTCCATGGAGCTCATGGCCAAACCGGCGGTGAACATGCCCGGCCGTCCCTCCACCACGTTAAAGCCGAGATCTACTTTTTGCGGGTCGGCGGTGGGCTGGATGTCTATTTGTACGTCGTTAATAAATCCGAGGTTTAAAATTTTGGTCTGGCTGCGCTGTATTTTTTCCGAATCGTACAAATCGCCCGGTTTGACGGAAATTTCCCGGGTAAAAACGTACTTTTTGGTCTTTTCGTAGCCGGTCACGTCAATGTGGTCAATATAGAAAATATGCCCTTCAGAGATATCGTAGCGGATATTAAGACGTCCGTTTTCTATGGTTTTTTGCGGGTTGACCCGGGCCTGCAGGTAGCCTTTGTTGGCGTATTGCTGCTGAATGGCGAAGACGGTGTCGTCAAAATCTTTTTGATTGTAGCGTTTGCCTTCCCGTATGTAAACGTATTTTTCCAATTCCGCGGGAGAAAATACATTGTTGCCGTCAAAAGACACGTTTCCGAAATCCACTTTTTCCCCTTCCGCCGCTTCATAAGAGATGACGGCCTGCGTTTTGTCTTCGCTGACTTCCACGCGGGGTTCGGACAGATTAAAGTCTGCATACCCTTGGTTGCGGCCGAAGAGCATCATTTTCGCCCAGTCCCGCTGAAGGTTTTGCGGTTTAAACACTTTTCCCGGGCGGTTGGAGGCTTTCTTGCGGATTTTTTCCGCGGGAAGCGGACTGGATGGGCCGATACCGTTTAAGTTCAGTTCCGCCACGCGCACGCGCGGACCTTCGTCTATAATCAGATTGACTGTGACGGTGTTGGTCTTTTCATCGGGGATGACTTCGTATGTGACTTGCGCGGCGATATAGCCTTTTTCGGCGTATTTGGCTTTGATGCGCTCCATGTCGGAGGCCAGTTTGGCTTCGTTGAACGGGTCTTTTACTTTGAGCGTCATGGCCGAAGCGATGGCGTTTTTGCCCAGTTTTTTGCGTCCCCGGTAGGTGAGGCGGTCAAAAATCGGCTTTTCTTCTACAATATAGGTGATGCGGTGGCAGGGATACTGCGCCCCCAAATCGTCTTTGCGGGAGCCGGAAGAGCGGGAAATGTCCACTTGTACGCTGTCAAAATTGCCCAAAGCGGAAACGTCCCGGATGTCTTCGTTGACATGGTAGCGTTCGTAAAGCTGGCCTTTTTTGGCGTGTGCGGCCTTGGTGACGGTGCGTTTGCCGACGTTTTGCAAGCCTTCGGCCGCCACTTCACAAATCATCCACGGGCCGTCGGAGTCAATTTCTTCCGAAATCTCTTGTGCGGCCAAAGCCGGCCAGTACAGCAGCGCAGACAAAACAAAGACAGCTTTGCGTACGTACGGGTTCATGTCCACCCCCTCGGCGTTTACGCGAAAAAAGCCCGCGCGTCATATTCAGCGCGGGCTGACAAAACAAAACAAATACTGCGTTTGGGCCGGCTTATTTGGCCGGTCTTTTGGCCAGACCGCTTTTAATGCAATTGGTGCACACGTAAGCCGTCTGCGTTTTGCCTTCCAACACCACTTTCTGTTTCTGCAAGTTGGGGCTGAAGGTCCGTTTCGTTCTCATGTTGGAGTGGCTGTAAGAACCGCCGGAAACGGGGCCTTTGCCACAAATTGCACATTTATACGCCATAAATTCCTTCCTTATATACTGAGTTAAATTGGGTCCTTATATTCTAGTAAATATTGCCGCTTTTGTCCATCAGCGGGCTTTTTCCCGGGGAGGAAACACCTTGCTGGCCGCGGCGGCCAAAGCCAACACGCCCACGATGACCGCCAAAGAAAGGGGCACCGGCACATGCACATAATGCGAAGCGAGCATCTTTACTCCCACGAATAACAGAATGACGGATATACCGTATTTGAGATAAGGGAATTTGCCCGCCAGCCCCGACAACAGGAAATATAAAGAGCGTAAACCGATAATGGCGAAAATGTTGGAAGAATACACCAAAAATGTGTCGCGTGTAATGCCCAGTACGGCGGGAATGGAATCCACCGCGAAAATAACGTCCGACATTTCAATCACCAGCAGCGCCGCAAACAGCGGCGTGGCGAACCATTTGGCGTTTTCTTTGACGAAGAAGTTTTCTCCGTGATAATCGGTTTTGACCGGCATGATTTTCTTGAATATTTTCAAAATGAAAGAGTTTCCCGGGTCCATTTGTTCGTCTTCTTTTTGCGTCAGCATTTTAACGGCGGTAAACACGAGCAGCGCGCCGAACACATAAATCATCCAGGAGAAAGCCGCCAACAGTTTGACCCCGGCAAAAATGAACAGAAAACGCATCAGCACCGCACCCAAAATGCCCCACAGCAGCACTTTGGGCTGCAAATCGTGTGGGACGGCAAAATAGCCGAAAATCATGATGAACACGAACATGTTGTCTATGGACAAAGAATATTCCAACACATATCCCGTGTAAAACTCCAGCGCATGACGCGGTCCTTCAACAAGCCATATCGCCCCGCCGAACAACGCGGCCAAAGAAATCCAGGCGCACACCATGACGGCGGCTTCTTTGACGGAAACGTGTCCTTTGTGTTTGTTAAGGACGGCTAAATCAATAAACAGAGCGGTCAAAACGACGGCCCAAAAAGCAATCCACATGGCAGCGGATACGGCGGTGCTGACGGGTTCCATAAAAACTCCTGAAAAGAAAGATATAAAAATTATAGCAGTTTACGAGGGTGGCGCGGGGCTTGCATTGTTTTTTTTTTTGATAAATTTTACGTATGAACAAAATTTATCAAAAACCCTTCCCCTCCGAAAAAACCGCCGGATTTACGCTGATAGAGCTGTTGGTGGTTGTTTTAATCATTGGTATTCTGGCCGGTATTGCCTTACCACAGTATGAGAAAGCGGTGGCAAAGAGCCGCTTTGTACAATTGCAAACAGCGGGCAAATCTCTTAAAGAAGCTGTGGAATTATATTATTTGGCGAACGGCCAATATCCTGCGCGCTGGGACTGGACGGATGCCGATTTCGGCGGTTGCCGGGAAGCCGTACAAAACGAGCACTATTTGTGGTGCCCGTCTTTTGCGGCAGATTTATATTGGTACAATGATAAAAATATTTTATTGTATGACGTTCACGGCGCGCCCAATCACGGGGACGGCATGGACGGGTCCAGACTGCGGGCTTTGCCGCAGGCCACATGGCTTACTTTGTGGCTGGATCATTCTGCCAAACCCGGCAAAACAGAATGTTCCAGCAAAATTTCCGGTTTGTGCCAAAGTATGGGATATGAAGAATAAAGTTTGCGTTTTAAACCAAACATCGCTGCGGGCTTCGATTTCCAACGCGGGCAAAGCAGTTTGCCCGCTTCCTGCCTAAATACAAAAATCCGCCCAAAGGCGGATTTTTTATTCAGCCGAGGATGGGAATCGAACCCACAACCTACGGTTTACAAAACCGTTGCTCTGCCAGTTGAGCTACCTCGGCGTAAATTATCTAATCATTATCATATCAAATTTAAACTTCGCCCCACAAACGGGCCGGCGGAAATTTGTGCTACAATAAAATATATTTGTCTTGTCGGAGAATTTATGAAAAAAATCGTTATTTTGTGTTTCTTGGCTTTATCCTGTCTGTGTTATGGGCAAGAGCCCAATTGTTCCGTGCAGGAGCAGGTCCCGCTTCAGCTGATGAGCCGGGGGTTGGCCAGGGGATTTAAAAAGCTGCGCAAGCAAAAACCGCCCGTTTATTATTTGTCTTATACCTACACCCAGGGCGAAGAAAAGGAATTGAGCGTTTCTTACGGAGGCGTGGCCGTGCAAACTCAGCGCGCGGTGTCTCTGCTGGAAGTGTTTGCCCGTGCGGGTTCTGAAAAAATGGACAATACGCGCGCTTTGCGCGGGGAAGCGGAGAATTGGGAGGTGTCTTTCCGCCGCGCGCCGGCTCCGTCTTTGTCTTCCCCCAAAGGATTTACTTCCGTTCTGTGGCGTTTGACGCAGGAAGCGGCCGAACAGGCGCAGAAAGAATTCAGCCGTGTGCAGGCCAATGTGCGTTCCATGGCGGTAAATCAAGATACGTCCAACGATTTTGTTTTTCCCGAAGTGAGCGTTTTTTGCCGTGAAGAGCCGCTTCAAAAAATAGATTTGGAGCAGCTGCGGCCGCTGCTTACCCGTTTGTCCCAAATGTCGTCAGGAAAAGATTTTGTGCTTTCTTCCGACGTTTCCTTTTCGGTGGAGCAGGGACACCGCTATTTTGCCGACAGCCGGGGCACCCGGTTAAAAACCCCGTACAGGCGCATGAGGCTTTCCTATCAGTTTTCCGGCCGCGGGGCGGACGGATTGGAAATCAGCCGGGACGGAGCGTATGACGTTGCTTCCGTAAAAGATTTGCCTCCCGCAGAGGAACTGGAAGCGGACATGCGTCAGTCTTTGGAGGAGCTGGAGGCGCTGTCCAAGGCGCGGGAAGGAGAGGCGTACAACGCGCCCGTTTTACTTAAGGGCCGCGCGGCGGCGGTTTTTGTGCACGAAGTCATGGGGCACCGTCTGGAAGGCTACCGCCAAAAAAATGCGGAAGACGGACAGACGCTTTCGGGCAAAGTAGGACAGCGGGTCATTTCCGAATTGATTACGCTGACGGCGGACCCGACGATGAAAGAATTCAACGGCTGTCCTTTGCGCGGCTATTATGAATATGATGACGAAGGCGTCAAAGCCCGTCCCGTCGTGCTGGTGGAAAACGGCGTGCTGAAAAATTTTATGATGCAAAGCAGTCCCATCCGCGGTTTTGGCGTTTCCAACGGCCACGGCCGCAAGCAGATTGGCCGCCGCGCCGCTGCGCGCATGAGCGTACTGCGCGCCACGGCTTCGCAAACGGTGCCGTATGAAACGCTGGAGAAAATGTTGGTGGAGGAAATCAACCGCCAGGGCAAATTGTACGGATTTATTGTGGAGGATTTGAGCGGAGGTTATACGTTCACAAGCGCTTCCATGCCTCAAAGCTTTAAGCTGGAAACCAAACTGGTTTATAAAGTGTATCCGGACGGCCGCAAGGAGCCCGTGCGAGGCTTGGACGTGGTGGGGACGCCGTTGGTAAGTTTTAACCGTATTTTGGCGGCGGGTGATGATGACACGGTGTTTAACGGCAGCTGCGGCAGCGTGTCCGGCTGGGTGCCGCAGAGCAACATTTCTCCCAGCTTGCTGTTTGAAAACATGGAGGTGCAAAAAACGCAAAAAAGTGAATACAAACCTCCCGTTTTACCTGCGCCTGTTATGGGGGAGGAGAAGAAAAAATGAAAAAATTGAGTGTCTTGTTTTTATTTGTTTTGTCCGTCCCTTTGGCTGCGGCAAACATGCCGGATAATTTGTATTTCCGCGCTATGCGCGACGAAATGGCGCGCACCAAAAACGAACTGCGCGTCAAAGGCGCGCCTAAGCCGTTTTTTGCGGCGTATAAGTTGACGCGGCGGACGGAGGGGTCCGTTTCGGCTTCGTTTGGTGCGGCTTATGAACACGGCAAACCGGATACATCCCTGTCCGTACAGGTATATGTATATGCGGGGGACGCCAAAAACAACAGTTCCGGCTTTGACAGCGATTTGTTTTATTACCGTCCCAGCTGGTTGGGAAATATTCCGCAGAGTTATGAAGGTATCCGCCGCGCTTTGTGGAAAGCGTCGGATTTCGCCTTTTTGACGGCCTCGGACCGCTATGAAAAGAAAATGGCTTACAAACGACGCAAAACCGTTTTGGATGACGGCCCGGAATTTTCCCGCGCTGCGCGCGTCGGATACGCAGAACCCGTAGAAGATTTTGACGCCGACGCGCGGGAGTATTTGCCGCTGGCTGAAAAAATGTCCGCTGTCGGGAAAGAGGTGCCGTATTTGGAACAATTTTTCGTCCGGTTTTCCCGCACGCAGCGCGCGGTGTATTTTCTGGACAGCGAAAATGATTTTTACCAATACGCCGTCCCGTCCGTTTCCGTGCGTATGGAAGCACAGCTGCGCAACCGGGACGGCTATAAAGAAAGTTTTTGGGAAACCCTTTCTTTTCCTGCCGGTCAACTGCCCGAAGAGGCGGAACTGATGGAAAAAAGCCGGGAATTTTTGAGCAAAACAAAACAGTACTACTCCGCCCAAAAAGCGCAGCCTTATGTGGGGCCCGTACTGCTGCGTCCCGGCGCGTCCGGCGGATTTTTTAACCAGCTTTTCGTGCAAAGCGCACGCTACGCCAAGCCGCTCCTGTCGGCGCAGGACGACACGGATTTTTCCGCCGGGCGTTTTAAAGATAAAACGGGTATGCGCGTCACCAGCCGGATGTTTGACGTGTATGACCGCCCGGGATTGCGCAGCTACGGAGAAAACCTTTTGGCGGGTTTCGCCCCGGTGGACGACGAAGGAGTGTCCGCGCCGGACTTGCAGTTGGTAAAGAAAGGCGTTTTGACTGCTTTGCCCGCCGCGCGCAACGCCTTAAAATTCCAGGGGCGCAGCAACGGCCGCGCGCGGTTGGGGGAGCGTACGCTGCCCCGTGCCAATCTGACCAATGTGTTTTTTGAACCCGCCGAGCCGCTGCCCGCCGAAAAAATGGAAGAAAAATTATTGGTCAGATGCCGGGAGCTGGACCTGGAGTACTGCTATATTTTTTCTTCCTTTCCCTCTTTGTATGACGGACGGGGCGAGCTGTCTTTTGCAGAGCGTATTTATACGAAGGACGGGCGTAAAGAG
>CAMGSK010000038.1 GCA_946061795.1 uncultured Elusimicrobium sp. | reverse complement strand
TGGTATGGTTGTCAAACGGCTTTCACCGGAACGTGCAAAAGACCTCTATGAGGGAGGTGATCCAAGACGCCGCCGGGTTAAACCTTCAGTCTTTTGGCAGCGCGGCCAGCCTGCAAGTTGCGCTGGAGACAATGTCCGAAATATATAGTGTTTTGCAGAAAAATGACGCTTCTTTTGCCGCGACAGTGAAAGATTTGTTGTCTTTCGGTTATTACAGCGGCTATGACAAGAAAAGACATACGCTGGCGGAGCTGCTGGCGCAAGCGGAGGATGTTCTGGCGGAACGGCATGACATTGCCATAGAACTGCATCCGGATTTAATGATGTTGAACCATACGCAGGAGAAGTAAATCTATATAGGAGAAACCGATGAAAAAATGGGTGTTGGTTTTAACGGCCTTACTGGCGATGCCGGCCTTTCTGTCGGCGGGAGATTTGGAGGAAATGTCGGAGCGAATCCAGAAGAGCCATGTCTTGCGATTGGACCGCTATATGCGGGAATATCCGGCCTACGCAGAGCAGATCCGGGCTGTGAAAGAAACATATCTGGAGCTGCAAATCCGCAGCAGGTGGAGCGGGTTTGACGCCAATGAGCCGGAAGAAGAGATCCGAGCTTATTTTCGGCCTTTGAACTTTGGCGTAGAAGGATTAAATGAGGCGTATAAAGAATTAAAAAGAGCAGATTCTTCCTTGGCAAAAGAAATCGCTCCTCTCTTGAACGGTTATTACGTAAATGAAGACTGCGGCAAGCTTTGGAGTTTCTCGGAGCTTAACGATTTGGCGAAAGTGTGGCTTTATTTCCGGGGCCATTCCAAAGCGGAGCTTGACCCAATTGATGAGGATTTACTGCAGATTCCTGCCGAAGAAGTTTTGTAATTAAAAAGACGCGCTACTGGGCGTTTTTGTGTTGTTTGCTTGGAAGCCCGGACGAAAGGAAATGTTCTAAAGAAAAATTAGGTCTAAATTAGCCCCAAAGACCCCGGGTGTTTGGTGGCAATCTTACAAAATAAAAGCAAGAGATTCACAGAGGAGTGAGTTATGAAAAAGTTAATGATGGTGTTTTTTGCGTTGTTGCTGGTGCCGGCGGCGCTGTCGGCCACCGATTTGCAGGATAAGGCTAAAAAACAAACGGCAACGGCTCAAACGAACATACTGCAATTGCAGGAGCATTACCCGCAATATTCTTTGTTGCTGACGGATTTGGCGGCGGCCCATGCCCAGCTGGCGGAATACTGCAACTTGGAAGAAGTATCAGACAATGACGTAGATTATTACTACAAACATTTATTTTATTCTCTGGAAAGTCTCTCCGTCCAGTATGTGCGCATTAAGAACGCCTCCGCCAAGCTGGCGCATGACGTACTGCCTTTGTTGTTGCATGAATATTATGTGGAAGAAGATCCGGAGGAGGGCTTGCTCTCTTTGGCGGAAATGAAAGAAATGGCGGAAGACGTAATGAACAGCTGGGCTGAAGAAGGGGACCGTACGATTATTGTCCCGATGGATGCGGATTTGCTGATGAATTAAATCTTTTGTTGATATAAAAAAGACGCCCCGAAAGGGCGTCTTCTTTTATATCTTCCGCAATACCTTACAAAAAATCTGCTTGTTTTGTTTGCCCGCTGGCGGAAAATACCTTTGTCTAGGGGGCGTGTTTGGCAGAATCGGAGTCCGGCTGGCATGGTATGCATAAAAAACCGCCCTTTGGGGGGCGGTTTAAATTTTGGTAGGGATAGGATTCGAACCTATGTAGGGCGTAGCCCGACGGTTTTACAGACCGTTGCTTTTGACCACTCAGCCACCCTACCGAACAGAAATCTTTGCTCCGGCAGATAAGTCCCTTCTGGGAAGACTCTGCTCAGAACAAATATTATTATAACAAAAAAGAGGACGGCCTGTCATCTTCTCCTGTTTTTGTATTTTTTTATCTCCGTACGCGCCTTTGAGGCCGGAGCGGCCATATGAGCCGTGCCGTGGCTTTTGGATTCTAGCGTGTTTTAGTTATTTTCAGGCTCCTTCTCCGTCAGAAGAAAGGAATCTTCTGCGTAAAAATTTATAAAGATTAAAAACCTCCCTCCCCACACCCCAAAATTGATAAAATAGGCTTATGCAAAACAGCTACAACACCCCTTTAATGAAGCAATATTACGATATCAAAAATCAATATCCCGGTATTATTTTATTTTTCCGACTAGGCGATTTTTATGAGATGTTTGACGAGCAGGCGCGCGAAGTCAGCGCGCTTTTGGGCCTGACCCTGACCCAGCGGCACGGCATCCCCATGTGCGGCATTCCCTTTCATTCCTCGTCTTCTTATATAGGCCGTTTGCTCAAAGCGGGCAAAAAAATAGGCATTTGCGAGCAGGTCGGTTCCGGCCCGGAAGGCAAAGGCAAGCTTTTTGAGCGCAAAGTCATCCGCGTCATCACCCCCGGCACCGTAATGGAAGAGAACATGCTGGACGCCAACCAGTCCAACTTTTTGGTGTGTCTGCGTATTGTGCGCGGCGGGTGGGGGCTGGCGTGCGTGGATGTGTCCACGGGGCTGTTCTGGGTTTCCCGGCATTTGGACGACCCCAATTTAACCAATTTGGCCGCCGCGCTGGCTTCCGTCAACCCGGCGGAAATCGTGGCGGAGGCGGAAAGTTTGGCCGTTCTGACGCGCAAAATTGTGCTGCCCGCCCACCTGCCGCTGACGGAAGTGGCGGAATTTGACGGAGATTTTTCTCTTCCCGCTTCCTGGCCCGCGTTGTCTTTGTGGAAAGGCAAAGAGCTGGCTTTGTCCGCGGCGTTGCAAATCATGCGTTATGTGGCCGGAACAGAACCGGGAGTCCGAGACAGTTTGGTCCCTTCTTACCGGGAATTGTCCGACTCTTTGCAAATAGATGAGAACGCCGTGCGCTCGCTGGAGTTGGTTCGCAGTCAGGAAGGCGGCCGCGCGGGCAGTTTGTGGGCTTTGCTGGATCACGCCAAAACGGCCGCCGGCAGCCGCTTGCTGCGCGAATGGATTTTACATCCGTCTTTGTCCGTGGACGAAATACGCACCCGCCAAGACAGCGTGGAAGGGCTGATAAAGAACCAAGAAGCGTTGGCGTCTTTGACGGCGCTTTTGCAGAACCTTTCTGACGTGGAGCGCATTATGTCGCGCGTGGCGGCGGGCAACGCTTCCCCGCGGGATTTGGGCGGTCTGCGTCAGTCCCTTTTAAACGCCCAGCCGCTGGGTCGCTGGCTGGAGAAATACGGCCCGGCCGTGTCCCCGCGGCTGCAAAAACAGTTTGACGCCGTTTATCCCGCCGCGCAGGATATCTCCCGGCTGCTTTATGAGGCGGTCAACGAAGAACCTCCTCTTCGTATAGGAGACGGCAATATCATCCGCGCCGGATATAACGCCGAATTGGATGAACTGCGCTCCCTGCGCAGCGGCAGCGGCGCGGCGCTGGAGGATCTGTGCCGCCGCGAGCGGGAACGGACGGGCATCTCCAATATGAAAGCGGGCTATAATTCCGTTTATGGCTATTACTTGGAAGTGACGAAAAGCCAAGTGGAAAAGGTGCCCTACAATTATACCCGTAAGCAAACGCTGACCAACGCCGAACGTTTTATTACGGAAGAACTCAAGACGCTGGAAAACAAAATTTTGAATGCGGACGGAAAGATTTTGCGTTTGGAAAGCGCTTTGTTTGACCAGGTGCGCAAAACTGCGGCCGGACAGGCCGGCGCTTTAAAAGAATTCGCCCGGGTGACGGCGGAGCTGGACGTGTATTTGTCTTTGGCTTTGGCGGCCATGAAGCACCGCTACGTCCGCCCCAATGTCAGCGATTCTACGACGCTGAGTTATAAAGCCGGACGTCATCCCATTGTGGAAACCCTGCTTCCTCCCGGCGCGTTTGTGCCCAATGATTTGGATTTGGACGGCGTGAACACTCAGCTGATGCTTATTACCGGCCCCAATATGGGAGGGAAAAGCGTTTTTCTCAAGCAAACCGCGCTGATGGTGATTATGGCGCAAATCGGTTCTTTTGTTCCGGCCAAAGAAGCGCAAATCGGCCTGGTGGACAAGATTATGACCCGCATCGGCGCGCATGACGCGCTGCAGCGGGGCAATTCCACCTTTATGGTGGAAATGAACGAAACGGCGCATATTTTAGCCTCCCAAACGCCGCGCAGTCTGGTACTGCTGGACGAAGTCGGCCGCGGAACGTCCACCTTTGACGGCATTTCCATCGCGTGGGCGATTGTGGAGTATCTGTATAAACCCAAAGGCGGAGCGAAAGTGCTTTTCGCCACCCATTATTTTGAATTGGTGGATTTGGAAAACAAATACCCGAGCGTAAAAAATTACCACGTGGAAGCCAAAGAGTACCAGGACGCGTCCGGCCAAAGCAAGCTGGCTTTTCTGTACCAAATTCTGCCCGGCGCGGCGGACCAGTCTTACGGCATACACGTGGCGGAAATAGCCGGATTGCCCGCCGCCGTCACCGTGCGCGCGCGCAAGGTGCTAAAAGATTTGGAATCGAAAAAAGGAACAAAAATTTCCGCCAGAGAAAAAGACCCGGTGAAAGATTTGTTTTCTGCGCCCATCGTGCAGGAAATCAAAATGACCGACCCGGATAAATTGACCCCTATGGGCGCGCTGCAGCTTATCTGCGAGTGGAAAAAGAGGGCCGACAATGAATAAAATTCACGTACTGGATGAGAAAACCGCCGGACAAATCGCCGCGGGCGAAGTGATTGAGCGGCCCGCCGGGGTACTCAAAGAGCTTTTGGAAAACGCCGTGGACGCTGGGGCGCGCGCTGTATATGTGGACATTGAAGGCGGGGGACGGGAGCTTATCCGCATCAACGATGACGGCTGCGGCATGACCCCGCAGGATTTGGCCGCCAGCGTGCTGCGCCACGCCACCAGTAAGATTTCCCGGTTTGAGGATTTGAACGATTTGAAGACGTTCGGCTTTCGCGGAGAGGCTCTGTATTCCGCCGCCGCCGTGTCCAAAATGACCATGACCAGCTGCACCGAAGGCGGCGAAGGCAGCCGGTTGGAGATACACGGGGGCAAGGTGTTGGCGCAAAGCCCCGCTCCCGCCGTGCGCGGCACGACGGTGGAAATACGCGATTTGTTTTTTAACGTACCCGCCCGGCTGAAATTTTTAAAAAGCGCGTCTTATGAACGCGCTTGTCTGCTCAAGGTGGTGGAGGAGAGCGCGCTGGCCAACCTGCAAGTGGGTTATACGGTGGTCAGCTCCGGCCGGGAGGCCTACCGCCTGCCCGCGCAGGAAAACGAAAGCGACGAGGCCGTTTTGGCCCGCGCGCGCGAAATTTTGGGCCGGGAAGTGGGCGACGCGCTGGTGCACAAAAATTTTGAAGAACCCCGCCTGCGGATTTTTATTACGCCTCCGGATAAATTGGTTGCGTCGCGCGATTTGCAATTTGTCTTCGTCAACCGCCGTCCCGTGGAAAGCAAAACCGTGCAGCAGGCGGTGTACCGGGCGTATCAAAACGTCCGTCCCAAAGACCGCCACCCCGCTTTTATCATTTACATGGACTTGGACCCCGCCTCTTTTGACGTGAACATTCATCCCCAAAAAAGAGACGTCCGTTTTGCAGATGAGCACGCCATGTTTTCCCGCGTTATGAACGCCGTGTCGGAAACGGTGTTCGGCTCGGCCGAACCCGTACAGATGCGCGCTCCGGCGGCCGCCGCCCAACCCGCAGCGGCGGAAGAAAAACCTTTGCCGCAAATTCCCCCGGCTCCTGCCGCTTCCGCCAATTTGTTTGAGCCCGTTCCCGGCGAAGCGCTGACGCTTGCAAAAGAACCGGCGGCGGATTTTTCTCCAGCGGCGGCGTTTTCCGTGCGGGAAACGGAAGACCCCGTTTCCTACGGAGTTGCCCGGACCGAATTTCCCGCTCCCTCCTCCCCTGCTCCGGCCGCCGCTTGCACGCCTGAGCCTGCCGCACAGGAACCCGCTTGGTGGCGCGGGCCGTATCATTATTTGGGCCAGCTGGAAAAAACATATTTGGTGTTTGAGAACCCGGACGGCCTGGTGCTGATAGACCAGCATGCGGCGCAGGAGCGCGTTTTGTTTGAACATTATATGGACGCGTTTGAGCGGCGCAAGGTGGCGGTGCAGGATTTGATTTTTCCCATTCACGTGGATTTGCCCCCCAGCAACGCCGAGAGTCTGATGAGCTGGGCCGCGTGGTTAAAGGAAGCGGGGTTTGATTTGACGAGGTTTTCCCCGCGCACGGTGCTGGTTAACACGGTGCCGTCCATGCTGCGCTTTAAAGAGGACGACATGAAAGCATTTGTGCAGTCGCTTTCCCAAATCGTCGGCGATCCGGATAAATCCAGCGACAGCCTCAAACGCAAAATGGTGGCTTTGCTGGCGTGCAAAAAAGCCATCAAGGCCCATGACCAAATCTCCGCCGCAGAGGCGGAAGGGCTGTTGGAAAACATGAAAAAATGCCGCGACGGTATGCATTGCCCGCACGGCCGGCCGTGCGTGGCGACGCTAAACACAAAAGACATCGCCAAACTCTTCGGCCGTTGACGTTGTTCGTTTTTTTGCTGTGCCGTTTGTTCGGCGGCGTGGGCATAGAGCCTCCTGCGTGAAGACGCGTTGGGTCCCGGGGGCTCTCCGCAAAATTTTCACGCGCGAAAAAATGCTATACTGAACATATGCAGAGTCAGAACGCTTTTTCTTTGGTTTTTTCTTTTTGCACCTCCAACCTTTGGTGGCGCTAGGCGCCGCTCACTTTTTATTTCCCCGTTATGCCGTATTGCCGTTATCATTCCCGCTCCGTCCGCGCGTGACTTGGGCGGAAAGTATTTAAAATTTAAGAGGATTAAAATATGACGATTCATGAGAAAGAAGGATTTTTCGGTCCGTTCGGCGGCTGTTTTCTGCCTGAAGAATTAACGCAGGAAATGAGCCGCGTGGCCGCGGCGTACCGCCGGTTGAAAGCCGACCCAGAGTTTATCAACGAGCTGGCTTATATCCGCAAACATTATCAGGGCCGTCCTACGCCCGTCACGTTTGCCAAGGGGCTGACCTCCCTCGCCGCCGGAGCGCGGATTTATTTAAAACGTGAAGACCTCAACCATACGGGGGCGCACAAACTGAACCATTGCATGGGAGAGGCGTTGCTGGCCGTAAAAATGGGTAAAAAGAAACTGTTGGCCGAAACGGGGGCCGGGCAGCACGGAGTGGCGCTGGCCACGGCGGCGGCGTATTTCGGACTGGAGTGTGAGATTCACATGGGAGCGGTGGATATCGCCAAAGAAAAACCCAATGTGACCCGTATGCGTCTTTTAGGAGCGAAAATTGTGCCCGTCACTTCGGGTCAACAGTCTTTAAAAGAAGCGGTGGACAGCGCGTTTGAAACTTACCGCAAAGAATACCCGACGACGCTCTATTGCATCGGCAGCGTGGTGGGGCCTCATCCGTTCCCCACGATGGTGCGCGATTTCCAGAGCGTTATTGGCCAAGAAGCGCGCGAACAAATGCTGGAACTGACCGGCGGCTTGCCGGGCCATGTGGTGGCTTGCGTGGGCGGCGGCAGCAACGCTATGGGCCTGTTTGCTGGATTTTTGGAAGATAAAGACGTACGTTTGTACGGCGTGGAACCTTTGGGGCGCGGCACAAATCCCGGAGATCACGCTGCAACGCTTTCTTACGGCAAGGAAGGCGTTTTGCACGGATTTAAGTCTTTTCTTTTGCAAGACGGGCAAGGACGTCCCGCTCCGGTTTATTCCGTGGCCAGCGGGTTGGACTATCCCGGCGTGGGACCGGAACATGCGTATTTAAAGAGCATCGGACGGGTTTCTTACGTGACGGCGACGGACCAAGAAGCGCTGGACGCGTTTTATACATTGTGCAAAACGGACGGAATCATCCCCGCTCTGGAGAGCGCCCATGCCGTGGCCTATGCGGTTAAACTGGCGCGCGGATTGGACAAAGAAGACAGCGTGCTGGTTAATTTATCCGGTCGCGGCGACAAAGATGTAGATTTTGTCGTTTCTTCTTTCGGCGTGCGCTAAGCTGTTCTTTTGCAAAAAGGCCCCGGAAAAACGGGGCCTTTTCCTGTTCTGAAAATGAAGATTTCAGTTTTGTTCCGCTTCTTCATACAGCCAGGTGCTTAGATAACGCTCCCCGCTGTCCGGCAGCAGCACCACAATGTTCTTTCCGGCGAATTCCCGCCTTTTGGCCGTTTCCAGCGCGGCCCACATGGCCGCCCCGCCGCTGATGCCGGCCAAAATGCCTTCCTGCCGGGCCATCATGCGGGCGGTTTGGGCCGCCTGTGCGTCCGTCACCGCCAGGATTTCATCTATCACGGAACGGTCCAAAATGTCCGGCACAAACCCCGCCCCGATGCCTTGCAATTTGTGCGGTCCGGCGGGTTTGCCCTCCAGCACGGCGGAGTCCGCCGGTTCCACGGCGATGATTTTGGCCGAGGGATTTTTCTTTTTCAAAAAACGGCCTACGCCCGTAATGGTGCCCCCCGTGCCGACGCCGGCTATAAAACAGTCCGCCCGTCCGTCCAGCGCTTGGTCTATTTCCCGTCCCGTTTGTTCGTGCGCGGCGGCGTTGTTGGGATTGGCAAATTGGTCCGGCATGTACGCGCCCGGAATTTCTTTGAGCAAATCTTGCGCTTTGGCAATGGCGCCTTTCATCCCTTCTTTGGCCGGCGTCAAGACGATTTCCGCCCCCAGCGCGCGCAGCAGTCTTACGCGCTCCATGCTCATGTTTTCCGGCATGGTCAGAATGATTTTATATCCTTTGACGGCGGCGGCGAACGCCAAACCGATGCCCGTGTTGCCGCTGGTGGGCTCCACAATCGTATCGCCGGGCTTTAGCAATCCGTTTTGTTCGGCCCCGGCCAGCATGGTCATGGCGGGGCGGTCTTTGACGCTGAACGGATTAAACATTTCCAGTTTGGCGTAAACTTCCCCCGGGCCGGGATTGATTTTGTTAATGCGCACCAGCGGGGTCCGGCCCACCAGCTGCGTCATGTCTGCTGCGTATTTCATACCTTCTCCTATTTGTTAAGCACGCTGTTGCGCACCTTCCCTTGGCAGAAATAATTGATGTTCTCCAGCGTGGCGTGCAAAATGCGGTGCACGGCGTCCACGGAATTGAACGCAATGTGCGGCGTAATCAGCACGTTTTTCATTTGCATCAGGCGCGCGTTGACGATGGTGTTCATGGCATAGTCCATGGGAATGTCCTGCGACTTTAAAATCACGTCGTCATGGATGATGAAATCTTCGTTTTCCAGCACGTCCAGTGCCGCCCCTTTGACTTTGCCGGAAGCCAACGCCCGGTACAAAGCTTCCGGGTCTATCAGACTGCCGCGTGCGGTGTTGATGACGATGACGCCGTCTTTCATTTTTTTAAACGCCGCGTCATCCAACAAATGATAATTTTCTTTGGTTGCCGGCGCGTGCAAAGACACTACGTCCGCGTTTTTGTACAGCTCATCCAAACCCACGTAATGGATGTTATAAATGCGCTGGAATTCTTCGTTGGGCCACAGGTCGTACGCCAGCACCTCCATGCCAAATCCCCGCGCCAGTTTGGCCACGTGGCGGCCGATGGCGCCCGTTCCGATAATGCCCATCGTGCGCCCGTATAGGTCAAAGCCGATGTATTCGTTCATGCGCACAAAATTGTTTTTCATATCCGTGCGCGCCTGAATGATGTGCCGCGCCAGAGAAAGCAGCACGCCGAAGGTAAATTCGGCCACCGTCGCTTCGCCGTATTTGGGCACGTGGACCACTTCAATGCCGCGTTCTCTGCAGTAGTTCAAATCAATATGGTCAAACCCGGTGGAGCGCGTGGCGATAAGCTTTAGGGACGGATATTTGTCCAGCGTCTCTTTATTCATTTTCAGCGCGGTGTGTACAAAAACGGAAATGATTTGTGCGTCTTTGGTTTGAGCGTACTGTTCGGGCGTGATGTTTTCCATGCTTTCTTCCAGCATGAGCACGTCTCCGTCACAGATCTGGTGACGTTCTAAATAGTTTCTGGTGATGTCATCTACGTCAAAAAATACGATTTTCATGCGTTTTCCCCCTTATTGGTCTTTTTTACATTATAAAGACGCCCGCCGCCGCGGGCAAGGCGGAAAAAAGGATTATTTTTTGAAATCGTAAAACTGGCGTTTGACGCGCGCCGGGTTGCCTACAGCCACGCAGCCGGCCCCGACGTCTTTGTTCACCACGGCTCCCGCGCCGATGACGGCTCCGTCTCCGATGCTTACGCCGGGCAGGATAATTGCGCCGCCGCCGATCCATACGTTTTTGCCTATTTTGACGGAAGCGGCAAATTCTTTGCCCAAGACCCGCACTTTGGGGTCGGACGGATGGGTGGCCGTATAGATTTGAACGGAAGGCCCCAGCATGGTCCCGTCTCCTATTTCCACGCGCGCGCAGTCCAAAATGGTGCAGTTGAAATTAATAAAAACGTTGTTTCCCGTATAAATTTGAGAGCCGTAGTCGCAGAAAAACGGGGGTTCTATGCACAGATTGTTTCCCGCGCGGCCCAACAGCCCGCCGAGCAGTTCGGCGCGTTTGGCCCCGTCCGCCGGGTCCGTGGCATTGTAGGTCCACAGTTTTCTGCGGGCCTGGTGACGCTCCTGCGTCAGTTCCGGATCGGCGGAATTATAGAAAAGTCCCGCCAGCATGTTTTCTTTTTCGCTCATGCCAGTATTGTATCAATTTTGCATATAGTACAAAAAAGGATTGGAAAAACTCTTTTATAAAGGTTAAATTTTATACAATTAG